>QQUB01000124.1 GCA_008501835.1 Bacteroidota bacterium | reverse complement strand
GTCCCTGCCGGCGATTGGGTTGCCTCCTGTGTTTTGACATCAGATCCTTCGATCACGAGACGCACACCCAATTCATCAATTTGCTTTCGGGTTTTCATCTCCACCTGACTGATTGCAGCGATAGAGGCCAAAGCCTCGCCCCGGAACCCCATTGTTCTTATGGCAAAAAGATCATTGGCCTCCCTTATTTTGGAGGTAGCATGCCGTTCAAATGCCATTCGCGCATCGGTTTCAGACATACCGCAACCATTGTCGATAACCTGGATGAGTGTCTTACCGGCTTCTTTGATGATCAATTTTATCTCTGTACTTCCTGCATCAATTGCATTTTCCATCAATTCCTTTACGACAGAAGCAGGACGTTGGATGACTTCTCCGGCGGCTATTTGGTTAGCAATGGCGTCGGGAAGTAGCTGAATGATGTCAGCCATAAATTTGTTGCTTGTTTCTAGTTAATTAAGATTGAGCGCTTCCAGAATTTTGGGTAAATATACGCCAAGTCCGTAATATGCTAAAAACAACAACATGACAATTATAGCTACCAATGTAAGATTGGACCGTACGACCCGTTGCCGACGGTAAGTGGTATCCGTTTTATACCCTCTGCGAAATCCACTGGAAATACGTTCCTTGATGGCATTTTTGTCACCCTTTTTCCGCAATTCAGCCTTTTTCAATCGCTCTTTCAGCTCCTCTTTCTGAGGGTTCCAATACCGGGGATGGTAAGTATATTGTCTATTTTTCGGCAATCTCGACAGACCTTTGAACATAGTTTTTAGTTTTTTGAGCTTAAAAAAGCTCTTTTTGCTTTTACGAAGTTACAACTTAAACAGCATAAATGTTCAAAATGCCCATTTTTGCCGCTTCCTTGTCAGAGCTGGTTTATAACTATGGATGCAAAAAATGCGGTATTTGGCGGGAAATAAGAAATGAAAAAACGCTGATTGGAAATGATGTACCCCGCTGGCGGGGTCAAATTTGACTGAAAATATTTGCGAAGAGGAAAATCATGCTGTCAAATTTGGGGGTGGATCTATTCGCAAACTTAGTTCCACCCCCGGATTTAAGTCAAAAAATTTCATTTTCTAACTTAAATCCGACCCCGCCAGCGGGGTAAAATTGGACAACATTTTAAATTATTCGTTACTCCCCTACCGTCCAGCTGGTTCCGTCCTTCCCGTCCTTGAGCTGGATGTTCAACTCTTTCATTTTATCGCGAATCTTGTCAGAAGTAGCCCAGTCTTTGTTGGCGCGGGCCTCGGTTCTCATTTCGATGATAAATTCCATCACTCCGTCCAGGACACTGTTGTCATCACCGGAAGCTCCCGTTTCATCTTTCAATCCGAAGATGTCAAATACAAAAGCGTGGTAGGAAGCCTCCAAACGCTCCAGCGTTTCCGCTGAAACTTCGTTCATTGGCAGGTGACCATCTTTAAGGCTGTTGATCTTACTGGCCAGTTCAAAGATTCTTCCCAGAGCTTTTGGTGTATTGAAATCGTCATTCATTTCGGCTTGAGCCAGATCCATCAGGTCATTGAGATCCTGATCTACTTTTCCTGCTGAAGGGCCTGCATGATTGTGCAATTTTGCCAGGGATTTATTCGCTTCAATCAAACGACGATAACCTTTTTCGGCAGCCTGAAGCGCCTCATCTGTAAGATCGAGTGTACTGCTGTAATGGGTTTGCAACATAAAGAAACGGACCACCATTGGGCTGTAGCCTTTACTCACATGTGGACTTTCACCAGTGAATAATTCTTCCGGTGAAATAGTATTCCCATCACTTTTCGACATTTTACGGCCATTCATCAGCAACATATTGGCATGTAGCCAGTAATTGCATGGTCCATGTCCGCAAGAGGCTGTATTCTGGGCGATCTCATTTTCGTGGTGAGGGAATTTAAGGTCATTTCCACCACCGTGAATGTCAAAAGTTTCTCCAAGGTATTTGGTACTCATCACGGAGCATTCAAGGTGCCAGCCAGGGAATCCAACGGACCAGGGTGAGTTCCAGCGAAGGATATGCTCCGGTGAGGCCTTCATCCAAATCGCAAAATCGGAAGGATGTTTTTTCTCGTCCTGTTTTTTAAGGTCATCACGGGATTCAGCGATCAGTTCTTCGATCTTTCTTCCGGACAATTCTCCATAATTGCCTTTTTTATCTTCCGCATATTTGAGCGTGTCAAAATAAACCGATCCGTTTTTTTCGTAACCATATCCGTTATCGATAATTTCCTGCACCATTTCTATCTGCTCCAGGATGTGTCCGGTAGCTCTAGGCTCTATGCTCGGCTCAAGGGCATTGAACATGCGCATGATGTCATGGAATCCGTTGGAGTATTTTTGCACAACCTCCATAGGTTCCAGTTGTTCGAGCCTTGCTCTTTTGGCAATCTTATCTTCTCCGGTATCTGCATCATTTTCCAGGTGGCCTACATCAGTGATGTTACGTACGTAACGGACTTTATATCCCAGATACATAAGGTATCTGTAGATGATGTCGAAGCTCACAAAAGTCCGGCAGTTACCCAAATGGACATCGCTATAAACTGTAGGCCCACAAACATACATACCTACATGTCCCTCATGAATGGGTTTAAAGATCTCTTTCTTTCTGTGAAGACTGTTGTAAACTCTTAATTCGTTTTCCATGATCATTTTTATATGATTTTCAACTGCCGGACGCTAATGGTTAGTCAAGCTTAAATGGGCTAACCACTAAGGGATCCAAAATAAAGCGCAAAAATATACCCTTTATCTCAACTGGTCAAATTTGCCAAATATTATTTTCCTAATGCTCAGAAATACTATTTTTCGAAAAAAATAGTATTTCCATTAAAACATATACGTTCTTGTACAAAAATTAGTTCCGCAAGCCTGAACTTTTGCTTACAGGCATAAAAACGGGATGATAATTTGCAAATACCGTGTTTTTTCTTTTAATTGGAATCTGTTTCATTTCTGTTCAAAAAAATCTAAGATTTCGTTTTCATTTCCCCTCTGCCTTACCTTTTCAGGTCAGGGTAGACTTTATGTTGTTATTAATCAAAAAAATTATAGTTATGAAAACGATTGAAAAATTCCTTTTGACACTTTGTTTATTGTTAATTTTCGAAGGGCCATCTATTGGTCAAAATTGTTCGGGAGCCACTGCCCAGACTGACCTTGATGCCAATAATGTTCGTGCCAGGATTGCCCAGGGAGGCAGGCTTTGGTGGGATGGTGCTGATGGAAAATATATCTTCCCGGCTACGGATGTTATTTCCTCAGAAGAAGTATCTGCACTGTTTGCCGGTGGTTTTTGGATTGCAG
>QQUB01000258.1 GCA_008501835.1 Bacteroidota bacterium | reverse complement strand
AATCCTAATTATTTTGATGCTATCTACAGTGTGGGTGCACTGTACTTTAACAGAGGTGCCTTTTACACTGTTGAGGAAAACAAGATCCTTGAAGATTGCACAAAACCTGCCTGTATGAAAGAAGCTGATGCTTTGAAAGAAAAAGCTAATGAATTATTTGACAAGGCATTTCCATTTTTCCAGTCAGCTGAAAAAATTAATCCAAATGACATCAATACACTTATCGCCTTGAAAGAAATCCTGGTGCGTAAGAATGACTTTGATGCTTCAAATGAGATGAAGTCCAGATTGGAGAATGTTCAGGGAGGAGGAACAAATGAAACCTCTTACTATAAAGATTAATTGGTTAAGAATATTTATTCTATTCAGAAAGGCCGGGAGTATCTTCCGGCCTTTTTTATTGTGCCAGATCGAGTTGCCTGAAAACCAGTAGTTGCTTTTTAGCCTCTTGTGGAACCTGATTTCCCGACTGCTCCAAAATAAACTTTGAAGCTTCAACTACATCAACATCTGGGTGAAAGTGGTCTCTTGAATAATGCACATATTTCATCAGCATAAAAGCATTGAACCAGCGGAAAAACCGTTTTTCAAATGCTGTAAAATCCCCAGTGTGTTGGTGTAGTTCATCCCATTTCTTTTTAAAATTGACTGTTGGCAGGAATGCAGCAATTGGTGCTGCAATATTGCTTAAAACCTGCTCAGCATCAAGTGAATAGTGCTGTGGAAGATGCTCGAATAATGTTTTTAAAGCCACAAAACTTTCAGGAGCATAGGTTTTATACTCCATTTTATTTTTCAAAAGTTGTCCAACGGCTTTGCCGGTACCAAAAGGTACTCGGTGTGAAGGCCTGGGGGAGGGAATAACTTTTGTTGTTTTAATGGTGGTGAAGTTTCCTAATTCAATGAATTTGTGTAAAAAATAAAAATCCTCTCCGGCTTTACGTTTATTCATGCCTCCTTGCCTTTGGTATGCAATGGCCCTGACAGCCATACTCGATCCAATCGTTTGATGGGCAAAGGGAAATCCACTAAACTGTTGAGCATGGACATAATACCTAAGATGTAACTCATAAAGAGTTATGGCGTGATAGATTTCTTCATCAAAATCCAAACCGGACAATGGATGTTCAAAATGAATTCCGCAGGCTGTTGTTTTGGAGTTGCTTTGAAAATGCTTTTCTATAGAAGTCAGATAATTCCGGTCACAACGGCTGTCCGCATCAAAACAGACGATGACACCATGAGGATTCCCCACCTTTTCAAGCCTCCAGGCAGCCTCGTCCATGCCTATTTTTCGAGCCAGGCCGACTCCGGCATGCTTCCTGGGTAAATCTCCGTGGAACAGAATATGGAATTTGAATTCGGGCGAGCTATTCATCTCCGCCCAGGATATGGCTTCCTTGTACGTTTCATTATTTCGATGAACCACCTGGTTATCAGCAGTTTCTGAATGATTTATCACTACAATTACCTCGACTGAACAATTAGGAGGAGAACATTTTTTCAGACTCATTAGTGACAGCAACAAGGCTTCTTCGTCACTACAAGGGATGACTATTATCAAACCAAGGTTGGTTGCAACCCGGGAGCTGATTTGTGGGCCAAAAAGTGTTTTTTCCTGGAGATATCGCGTCATCCTGGAAAGGTACAAAAAATTGGGTTAAGACTTTTGGACCTTTAGAATTTTTGAGCAGCAGACTTTTAATTCATAATTTCAAAATTAACAGATGGACACTAGGGGCTAATTGTCAAACAAACGCAGTGATCTAAATGTCTAATCTTTTTATCTTCGCGGTAAATTAAACAATCGTTTCGAATGCCGATAAGCAATAAACTGGATACGGACCAGAAAGCACTTGAGATTAATCTCAATGAACAGATCTACGGTACTTTTGCCGAAATCGGAGCAGGTCAGGAGGTGGCGCGCATTTTTTTCAAAGTTGGCGCCGCTGCAGGCACCATTGCCAAAACTATGTCGGCATATGATAAAACTTACTCGGATGAAATTTACGGGCCAGAAACTTCCGGAAGATATGTCTGTGAATCCCGCCTGGATAAAATGCTTGATCATGAGTACAATTTATTGACGAATCGGTTGAGTGAAATCCGCCCAAACAGTAAATTTTTTGTTTTTGCGGATACCGTAGCTACCCTGAATTATTCAAGAACGATTAAAGGAAATGGCTGGCTCGGGATAAGGTTTCAACTGGAACCCGATTCTGAGCCTAACGATATTGTATTGCATGTCAGAATGCTGGATAATACAACCTCACAGCAACAATCAGCAGTTGGGATTTTAGGAGTTAATCTTCTTTACGGAATCTATGCTTATCACAAGGATCCGGAAAAGATGATTCGTTCTCTTGTGGATGAGATTAAGGGCAGGGTCCATATCGATATGATTAAATTGAGCGGGCCGGATTTTAAAATAGATAACCGTTTGCTGGCTTACTGGTTGGTGAAACATCAGCTGGCACCAATCACCATGTTCAATGCTTCAGGTGAGGCAATTCACCCTTCCAATCTTCTGTATAAAAAGAATATCATGGTGGTCAGGAGTAATTTTCGCCCCTACACCGTTGTTACTCAAAATCTGATTCAAAGTGGGTTCAATCAATTTTGTGAAGATTGTAAAAAGGATAATGGAAAACCTTCCTACATCTTCACTGAAATGATGCCGGCTATGAAGGGGCCGGAAGCCGAAAATGACGTCAGGGATTTTCTGGAAAGGGCTGATATGCTCAATTTACTTGGTCATTCCGTTATTGTTTCCAACTGCAGGGAACACGAAGAATTAGTAGACTATCTTAATGACTTCAAATTCAGGAAATTAGGTATTGCGATGGGAGCAAAAAAGGTTGGCAAGCTCATACGTGATAAATATGAACAATATGCTGACTCCAGCCTTTTACTTGGATTTGGAAAATTGTTTCAGAACCGTGTTACACTCTATGTTTACCCTGCAAAACCTTCAAAGGAAGAAACTTTTGTTACTTCCAAAAACGTTGAGGTACCTCATGAAATAAAATACCTTTATAAACACTTGCTGGATAACGGACGCATTATTGATATAAAGGAATACAAAGAGAAAATTTTACATATTTTTACCAAAACTGCTCTGAAAAAAATTCGTAAAGGCAGTACAGACTGGGAACAGCTGGTACCACCCGAGATTGCAAAATATATTAAGGAAAACAATGCCCTTGGGTTACCTCCTAAATAATAAGTATTAACTAAAGCGCCATGACTCCTGAAAAAACTGTTTTGATTGAAGTACAGTACTTGCCTCCGGTTGAGTTTTTTTCTGTCTGGAA
>QQUB01000052.1 GCA_008501835.1 Bacteroidota bacterium | reverse complement strand
ACGAGTAGAGGCCATTGGTTTTGGCACCCTTCTTTCCGCCTATGCCAACGATAAAGAAACCTTCGACGGATTGATGGCCTTTTACGAAAGTAAGAGAACCACAGCAGCCAATAACCTGATGGCCTGGCTGGTCACCTGCAACGACATTCAAGACCCTGGCTGTGCCACCGATGGAGACATTGATGTAGCTTTTGCCAATATCGTAGCCTACAAACAATGGGGTGGCGATTACCTGGACAAAGCGCTCGAGATTCTCGACATCATCAAAAACACCCTCATCCTCGATTGCACCGTCGATAATGCGACAACCAAAGTCCTGGCACCAGGATACTCTAACGGCCACTGGGGCGGTTGTCAAATGACGGATATTCAATATTACACCCCTGGATTTTTCCGGGTTTTTGCGGAAGTTACCGGCGACAACATTTGGGAACAACTTGCGGACGATAGTTACGTTCTACTCAATGCCTCTGCCAATCCATCAACAGGATTGGTACCTGACTGGCAGACAGCAGAGGGTGATCCTGGTCCGGGCGGACGGGAAGGCCGCTTTCGATATGATGCCTGCCGTGTTCCCTGGCGAATGAGCCTGGACTATTTGTGGAACGGTAACGACCAGTCGAGACAATGGTGCAACAAAGTCACCAACTGGGCTTATGGCATCGGCCCTGGAAATATCGTGGATGGATATGAACTCGACGGCACCCCGTTTGGAACCTATCACAACAGCGCATTCCTCGGTGGCTTTACCGTGGCCATGATGACCAATGATTTTGAAAAGCTGAACGAATTTGCCGACGCTTTGGATGGACTGAACGATACTTATTGGTTTAATCTGAATACTCGTGTGGTTTATTTGTTTGCCCTTTCGGGAAATATGTGGAAACCGGAATTTTAGATCAAACTCAACATCATGCGCTACCTCATTGTATTCTGCATAATATTTTCTTTACTGTCGGATTCGTTCGGTCAAGCATTCATCCCCCTTTGGCCGGAAGGCAAAATACCTAATTCCAAAGGTCTTGAATTAACACATGAGGAAAACAATCAAAGAATTACCCGAGTTGCAGAACCAGGAATATATACCTTCTTCACCTCTAAAGAAGAAAATTCAGGCAGTGCAGTTTTGATCTGTCCTTCGGGTGGCTACCATCACCTGACTTATAACCTGGGAGGTTTTCAATTGGCTAAATGGTTCAACAGCATTGGGATAAATGCTTTCGTTTTGATCTACCGATTACCTACAGAATCCGACCTGGAAGAAAGAGAAAAAGGACCCATTCAGGATGCCCAGCGAGCCATGAAGATCATTCGTGCCAATGCAGATAAATGGCTCCTTGATCCATCAGCTATTGGAAGCATGGGCACTTCTGCCGGAGGGCACCTGGCTTCGACACTTGGCACCCATTCAACAGATTATTCCTCCATCGGAGATTCGCTGGACCTGGTTGAATTCAGGCCGGATTTTATGATCCTGGTCTCAGCCGTAATTTCAATGGGGGACCATGGACATAAAGGAAGTATTTACAACCTGCTGGGAGAAAATCCATCTGAAGAGCATTTACAGATGTATTCTAACGAATTACATGTATCAGAAAATACCCCTGAGGCATTTCTTGTCCATGCTCAAAACGATCCTGTTGTTGATTGTCGGAACAGCCTGTTATTTTACCAGGCCATGATTGACAAGGGGGTTAAGGGCAGCCTGCACATTTTTCCGGATGGTAAACATAAAATCAATCTGAGAGGAAATCCCGGAACAACTAATTTGTGGACCGACATATGTGAAGAGTGGTTAAAAGAGATGAAAATAATACAACCTTAATCTTATTCCACCATCATGAAAAATATTTCCTTGTTTCTCATCTTGTTCCTAAGCACCCTTTCCTGCACGAAAACCAACAACAACTTCTGGCCGGAAGAAAAATCACCGGAAAAAATCGCCCATCTGGTAACGGAAGACCTCCTGTCAAGGCAAGATTTCATGATGTACGAAACACCCGATGTGCGAGGCGTTCATTATGCAGAAGTTTGCACTGCATATGGCGCTACCTTAATGGCTGGTTTCGAAAAGGATATAGCCACTTTGGAGAGACTTGTCAGTAGATATGAAAAGGTCTTCCTCGATAGTATTGAGAACACCGCCAACCATGTGGATGTCAATGTCTATGGGCTTCTGTCCCTTGAACTTTTTGGACAAACGAGCTCTGGAGAATTTTTAAGACAAGGGATGGAATTAGCTGACATCCAATGGCAGGACACACTCCCCAATGGATTGACAAGCCAGGCTCGTTTCTGGATTGATGACATCTGGATGATTGGCAGCTTACAAACGCAAGCTTACAGGGCAACCGCTGAAAAAAATTATCTGGATCGGGCAGCTAAAGTGATCGTTGCCTACCTCGACAAACTACAACAACCGAACGGCCTTTTCTTTCACGGCGAACATGGCCCCTTCCACTGGGGACGGGGTAACGGATGGGTTGCCGCCGGAATTGCTCACGTACTTACAGAACTCCCTGCTGATCACCAACACTATCCTAAGATCTCAGAAGGTTACAAAAAAATGATGGCCGCCCTGTTGGAATACCAATCCGAAGACGGTATGTGGCGCCAATTGATAGATAATGAAACCGCGTGGAAAGAGACTTCCTGCACCGGAATGTTCGGTTATGCAATGATCGTAGGTGTTAAAAAAGGGATTCTTCCTGAAAAAGATTATAAAGAATCCTATCAAAAAGCATGGCTTTCGTTGACGGATTATCTTCAGGAAGATGGAAAACTCACCGAAGTCTGCGTCGGAACAGGACAAAGCACTGATGTCAATTTTTACCTGGAACGTCCCCGCGTTACAGGAGATTTCCACGGACAAGCTCCCCTGCTTTGGTTTGCATATGAATTAATTACAAACCCGTAGCACAGACTTATTGGTTTTAAAAAAATAACCGCCGATTATTTTTTTAACAAAAAAAATGCAAAATGTAGAATTCAAAACCTGCCTTCCTGCGATCAGCAGGCAGGTGCAGAAGTGTTTGAGCTTGGAGTTTGGGTTGGTCAGTTCCTGAATCATAATCCCCTAAATCCTTAAAAATCAACAACCCTTGAAACCTGGAACCTGAAACAGTAACTTTTTTAGGCAATCTTTCCCCACAACATAAAACATTTCACTTTCGGCGGTTATTTAATAAATTGCACTTAAGTGCTTGGACAAAATTAAACAGATAAATTATTATATTGCGTTGTACAAAAATAGAGTATATGCGGTATATAAAAAATCTCAACGGATTAGAACGAGAGGCCTTGCAAGAAGGTCAAAAAAACGGT
>QQUB01000939.1 GCA_008501835.1 Bacteroidota bacterium | reverse complement strand
TGGGTGGGCAAAATAAATGGATGGAATATCGATTTGTTCCCGCTGTATATATGTCCAGACGTCCAGCTCAGTCCAATTGGAGATAGGGAATACCCGGACATTCTGTCCCAGGTCGATCCGACCATTAAGCATATCGAATACCTCAGGGCGCTGGTTCTTCTCATCCCACTGCCCGAAATCATCACGAACAGAAAAGATACGCTCCTTGGCACGAGCTTTTTCCTCATCCCTTCGGGCGCCTCCGATACAAGCATCAAAGCCGAATTCTTCGATGGCATCCAGTAAGGTTTCCGTCTGCAACATATTACGGCTGGCGTATCGCCCCGTTTCCTCTTTTACTTTTCCTTCGTCTATGGTATCCTGGACATATCTTACGATCAGTTCCAGGTCAAGTTCCTTGACCAGATTATCACGAAATTCGATGGTTTCATCAAAATTATGCCCCGTATCAATGTGCATTAAAGGGAACGGTATTTTTGCTGGAAAAAAAGCCTTTTGGGCCAACCTGACCAGGGTAATTGAGTCTTTCCCACCGGAAAAAAGCAATACCGGTTTTTCAAACTGTGCAGCAACTTCACGAAAAATGTGAATAGCTTCGTGTTCCAACGGATCTACTTTAAGCATTGTTTTAGTTGTCATGTTCCAAGGTTTTAGGAATGTAAACCACATTCTCTGTTCGCTAATACTTTGGTAGGGTCGTAATATTTGAATTCATTGGGTAACTGGTGAGAGGCGAGATATTCATCCAACTCCTCGTCAGACCAGAAATAAAAAGGACTAACCTTCAATTTTCCATCCTTGCTCAATGAAATAATATCAATATTATCCCTGAAGGCGGTTTGTCCTTTCCGGATATTAGTAAACCAAACATCGGGCTGATGTTCTTTCATAGCCCTGGTAAAAGGCTCCAGTTTTACCTGCTCGGTAAAAATTTCATGCCTGGGATCGTCAATATCCGGTATTCCAAGCACGACGTCCCGGTGAGCAGCTGTCTGTTGAGGTACATATAAGTGCACGTTCAAAGACAGCTGTTCGATCAAACTTTCTGCATGACGATATGTATCCGGTGTATTGTATCCGGTGTCACACCAGATCACCTTCATATCGGCGAGGTTTTCAACACAGGCATTTAAAATGGCTGCCTCATATGGTCTGAAATTGGTGGTTACAACCGGTCGCTCAGCAACCGATAATGCCCAGGCAACAATTTCATTTGGTGATTTGCCATGCAATGATTTGTTGACCTCTTCCAGGTTGATTGTTTCTATTAATTCTTTCATAATTTGCCCCATTTTATCGTGTTCCAGATCCGTTCATGAAAAAAGTAAAGGATCATTTTGGAAATTAATTCAACAGCTCCAATCGAAAATGCCAGACGAAGGGTGCCAGTGATCAACCAGGAAATAATAATAGTATCCATGGTACCCAAAATCCTCCAGCTGATCGACTTAACAATACTTCTCACAGGTCTCTCAGATACCTTATCCGTCACAAAATCCCTGTCGTTATTCACCACCTGATTTAGAATCATAATTCATTTCGATTGTTAAATGCTTAAATCCTATAGATTTAGTAGGATTTAAGGGCAAAAGTATTGGCTTTTTTAGAAGATGCAAATTTTTTAGTATTAAAATTTTGTAAACACCCTCAATAAAAAGCCATAGGTTTCCGACTTCAAAGGTGTATTTAATGCATAAAAAAGGAAGGTTCAGGCAAGATCTGCCAGGGTATTATTTCGAAAGACTTCAAGGGTATTATCACGAACTTTCACCATTAATTTATTTACCTTACAGGTTTGTTCATTGGGGCAATCCGCACATTTTTCATAGTAATTCAGGCTTACACAAGGTAGCATGGCAATAGGCCCTTCCAGCACCCGGATGATGTCTGTCATAGGAACTTCTTCAGGAGGTTTCAGCAGATAATAACCGCCACCTTTTCCTTTTTTCGAACTCAAGACACCTGATTTTCTAAGGGTAAGTAAAATGCTTTCCAAGAATTTCTGTGGAATATTCTCTGATTTGGCTATTTCAGAAACGGCCACAGGATTGCCTTCACAATTCCTGGCAATAAAAGCCAGGGCCTTTAATCCATATTTAGTTCTTTTTGAAAGCATTTGGCTAATATAACCTTTGTTGCGGTAATTAGCAACTGGTTGATTTTCAAAGTGCCTGTTACAATTAAAAAAAATCCCGGATTCTGCTTTTTGGCAAAATCCGGGAGATATCAAGGGGCTTTAATTCTTATTGTAAGCCTGATCAATTATGGGAAAATACCCATAGCGTTATAATCATCTGCAATTTTCAACAGGGCAGTTACAAATGCAGCTGTCCTAAGATCTTCGATCTTCTTTTTGCGTTTTTTCGTGTCACGAACCTCGTTATAAGCGGTTATCATGGTCTCTTCAAGTCCCGAACGGACCAGGTCAACCTCATCTGCTCCTCGGGCAATAATATTTCTGTCGCGAATACTGACCGTTTTTCCAGTCATCTCTTCCACTTGTCTGAGCACAGCATTGAACTGATTTTGCTGGAAACGCTTTTCCATACGGCCAAATCTCATATGGGAGAGGTTCTTGAGCCATTCGAAATAAGAAACGGTTACCCCGCCGGCATTCAGATAAACATCCGGAATGATCAATTTACCGGCTTCGAGCAGAATTTTTTCGGCAGGTGCCGTAATTGGTCCGTTGGCAGCCTCCGCAATGATCTTTGCTTTGATTCTGCTTGCATTCTCAGCTGTGATTTGGTTTTCCAAAGCAGCAGGAACGAGGATATCACACTCAAACTCCAACCCTTTATTCCGATCTTCCTGAGAGAAATTTTTTGCTCCGGGAAAATTCAAAATGGATCCGGTCTCTTTTCTGAACTTAAGCAATTCATTAATATCTATACCGCTCTCTTTGTAAATTGCCCCTTCAAATTCAACGACCCCAACAATCTTGGCATCTCCTTCTTCCTGCGAGATGGTTCCTGAATAGGACCCTACATTTCCAAGTCCCTGGATAACCATGGTCTTCCCCGCAATTCCTTTGGAAAGACCCAGTTTCTTCATATCTTTTTCATGGTTACATGCTTCCCGAATACCGTAGTAAACGCCTCTTCCGGTGGCTTCCGTTCTTCCCCGGATCCCGCTTTGTGTTACGGGTTTACCGGTTACCACTCCTGCCGCATCAATATCTTCTCCGTGGAAGGTTCTGTAGGTATCATAGATCCATGCCATTTCTCTTGGTCCTGTTCCGTAATCAGGTGCAGGAACATCAATAGCAGGGCCAATGAATTTTCGGCGAATAAGCTCCGTGGTATAACGGCGGGTAATTTTTTCCAGTTGCCCGGGGGTATATTGCCATGGAGTAATTTTCACTCCACCTTTCGCCCCACCAAAAGGAACATTTACAATGGCACACTTGTAAGTCATCAATGTTGCAAGCGCCATGACTTCCTCCTGGTTAACATGATTACTGAAACGAATACCTCCTTTGGTTGGAGACCTGTGGTGACTATGCTGGACTCTATATGCTTCAATCACCTTTACTTCCTTCCCGAATTTTACGGGAAAATACATTTTGTAAACGGCATTACAAACGTTTATTTTTTCTAGCAAACCCGCCTGCAAGCCTGTATGCGCAGCAGCTTTATCAAAATAATGCTGCACACTTTCATAAAAGCTCATTGTTTTTTCACTCATGATCTTGGACTAAGTTCGATTTTAAGTGCATGACTAAATTGTCTCCATTTTGCTATTTCCTGGAAACATAAGTATGCGCTAAGGTTAAGGACAAATAATCAGGAAAATTTCACCCTGACAAAATTCCGGCCAAAAGTCGGTCTTTTTTTTAAAAGACCATGCATTTTTTCGCAAATATTGAGTTGTATGCAATTAATTTAACACAAGAAGTTTCATGCCCGTTAATTACAACGGGAATAATATGGGGACCTGCGTCCAAAGCCTGTTTCCTGAACTCGATAAAACTCGTAAAAAGAACTTTTTGTCAATTTTCACAGATTATTGGTCCTAAATTCACTAAGCAATAGCCTGAATAAGGAAATTTAGACCTGTTACTCCTCACCGTATTATAACTTTTACTATTTTTGTAGCGATTCGAATCCATTTTCCGGCGATCTTTATGAAAAGACCATTTCTCAATAATATTTTATTGGCCATCCCCCTGGCTTTGATGTGCAGCATCTCCCTGCTCAACGCGCAGCCGTTGGACCAGATCACTGATGAAGATCTAGCCGAAATGCCAAGGGACAGTGTCAAAATGCAATTATTGAGTGACATTGCCTGGGAAATCAAAGCTAAAGAATCCACCAAAGCCCTGGAATATGTGAATGAGGCCCTGGAAATCGCCAATGACCTCAATCTTACCAAAGGCAAGGCCGACATCACCCATGAGAAAGGGATGGTGTACTGGTACCAGGGTGATTATGAACAGGCTTCAAAGTTCTTTTTTGAAGCCCTTGCCCAAAGAGAACAGTTAGGAGACAAGCTCGGACTTGCCCGTTCCTACAATAATATCGGCAATGTATTTTTCCACCAGGAAGACTATGAACAGGCTTATGACTATTATAGCCTGGGGTTGGAAATGAGGAAAGAGTTGAATGATAGTGTCGGATTGATCTACTCCTACAATAATCTCGCTGACGTAGCCTTGAAAAGGTTTGATTTTGATGCCGCTTTGGCCAATTACAAAATCGCTCAGCGCTACGGGGAAGCTACAGGACATAAAGGTGGATTGAGTTTCGTTTTGCAAAATATGGGCCTGCTCTATAAGGAAAAGGTCCAGATTGATTCCGCCCGATATTACTTTGATGAGGCGCTTCCGCTTGCCCAGGAGATTGAAGATAAAAATAAGGTTTCCTTCCTGTATAACCAATTGGCGAGAATTGAACTTGACGAAGGGGAATACAGAGAAGCTTTAACCTTGGGCCGAAGCAGTTACCGGTTTGCCGAAGAGGCAGGTGCAAAAGATAAAATGAGAGATGCCTGTGAGATCCTCTCTTTGTCCTACGCTGGTTTAGACCGATATGAAGAAGCTTTTGTGGAAATGCAAAAGTTTAACGTTCTCGATGAAGAAATAGCCGGTGAAGACAAGGAAAAAGCGATTTTGGAAATCTCTTCAAAATATGAGACTGCCAAGAAAGAGGCGGAAATCCTGAGTCAAAAAACGGAGCTTCTGGAAAACGAGAAAAAAGTGAACAGGTTGACTATTTTCACTTTTGTGCTCATTTTCCTGACCATTGTCATAGTAGCTCTTGCGCTGTATGCCAGATATCGTCTTCAGATCAGGAACGCGAAAATGCTCCGGGATAAAAACAAACAAATTGAGGCTCAGAATGAAAAACTCATTCGCTCCAATTCAGCCCTGGAACAATTTGCCTATGTCGCTTCCCACGATTTAAAGGAACCATTGCGTAATATCAGTTCCTTCTCTTCCTTGCTCAAAAGAAATTACGAAAACAAACTTGACACCACCGGTAAGGATTATATCGACATCATTACCAAAGGAGTAAGGCATATGAGCGGTTTATTGGATGACGTACTCGCCTATTCCAGACTTACTCAAAATACGCTCACAAGAGACGAAGAGATCAATATGAACGAGGTGGTTGACTCCGTTAAAGAGACTCTGGAACAGGTTATTGATGAAAAGAATGTTATCATCACTTCTGATAAGCTGCCTAAAGTAAAATCCAATAATATCCAGATGTATCAGCTGCTTCAGAATCTGATCAGCAACGGTATCAAATTTAATAATAAACCCAATCCTACTGTGCATGTCGGATATTCGCGGGAAAACGGACAACATCACTTTACGGTTGCCGATAATGGAATTGGGATTAACAAAGAATTCGAAAACAAGATCTTTCAGATATTTCAAAGACTTCACAAAAAGGATGAGTATACCGGAACGGGCGTTGGGCTGGCTATTTGTGAAAGAATTGTAAAACAACACGGGGGTGAAATTTGGCTGGAATCAAAGCTCGATCAGGGCTCCACTTTCCATTTCACCTTGAACGTAAGTAATTAAAATTTGGTTAAATTAATCTGACTGAGACAACTTTTAGTTATTATTTTGTGTTGCAATAGTAAGTATGAAACTTATTATTTTGAAATATTCCTGAAAAAGATATATCTTGCAAAATTAAAGTTATTATTATTTTAATAATAACAGTCGGGTGATTTCTAACACGAGCGAAGCAATTAATTTTGACTTCGCTCTGTTTTTTTACCCCCCCTACTCTCCTGACCTTTGATTAATTAGAATTCCAAATTTTTCCGGCGCTGAAAATTGGTTGTTGCGAACCTTCAACCCAACGAGATCTTCTTCTGTAAAAAAACCTGGATCCATCGAAATTATGGAGTCCAGTTCCGCCATAATTTTGTCCTGTCCCTCCCAATAGCTTACTTCCGCAAGCGTAATATCATCAATTATTTTTTGTTTAAAAATACTGAGGTCTCTTTCAAAGAGATTACTCTTTTTCCCATAACTCTCCAGCTGTTTCAAAATATTATAATGGATACCACGCCCCAATAAGCTGTGTCCGCCATAATCCCAGGTTTGGATGGTCCAGCCCGGGAAAAAATATTCAATACTGTCTGAAGGAAATACCTTAATACAAATGGATACAAAACCATCATCCCTGTCATCGGTGGTTTTGTCCGATAGTACCAGCCACCATCTGAAATCTAAAAACAAGTGATATACAGTGCCTTCTGCAACCAATTGAGGTACAAATCCCGGTACAACATCTTTCAACCAAAACAAATCCGGTATACCTTGTGTACCGGTCAATTCAAAAGACACCTGCTCCAGTCGACGGTTTAGGTCGTCCTGCAAGGTTTGGGCCCTGTGATAAAAGTTTTCGAACGCTTCGGGAGTACTTATCCATTGGGATTTCTCCTTAAAAACATCTAACGAATCCTTTAAGTCTCTACCCAAAAGTGCCGTTAACCTAACCTCAGAATATAGTTGCTCTTCCTTTGAATGATCCAACCGAGCTCCATAGATCCACCCTTCAGCCCCTTTCTCCGTTTTCACCCTCAACCAGGGTTCACAAATTTGCAAGGAATCCAAAATCATAACAGTCATCTCCCTTCCTACTTCACCTAAATGGTACACGGAGCTTCCCGCTTTCAGTTTTGTAACGATGTTTCCTTTTAGGGAGGGAGCGGTTCTGAGGGGACTTTCATCCAGTTGGACAAAATACCTGTTTACATTTTCATATTGAACGACATCCTCATGTTTTTGCTGTGGCTGACAGGAGAGCAGGATAGCCATTAAAAATGCCAATAAGAACCAATTCTTGAACATAGGAGTTATATTTTCAGGCAAAATAAAAAATCCCTTCCTCTTTGAATAAGAGCAAGGGATTTTATAAAAAACAGTTATTATTTTATCCCAAATAGGATTTCAAACTGTTGCGATTGTAGGATTTTCTTAACCTGCGAATTGCACGTTCCTTAATCTGACGAACGCGCTCACGAGTCAAACCATAGAGGTCGCCTATCTCTTCCAGCGTAAGTGATTTTTTTCCGTTGAGTCCGTAGTAAGAGGAAAGTACTTCGAGTTCACGAGGTGCCAGAATGGATAAACCTTGCTGGACTTCCTCTTTCAAGGACTGATCCATCAGGATGCCATCCGGTGACATCTCATCATCACTCGACATTACGTCGAGCATGGTTGAATTCCCGTCATCTCCACTTAAGGGAGCGTCAACGCTCATATGCCTTCCATTTCCTTTGAGAACATTGGCGATCTCTTTGACCGTTAATCCTAACACATCAGCGAGCTCTTCATGAGTAGGTTCCCTTTCAAATTCCTGTACGAATTTCACGTAAGCTTCATTCACCTTGTTGTAAGATCCTACTTTATTTAACGGTAAACGTACTATCCTGGAATACTCAACTATAGCCTGCAGGATTGATTGACGGATCCACCAAACGGCGTATGAAATGAATTTGAAACCCTTGGTTTCATCAAAGCGCTTTGCAGCCTTCATAAGCCCGACATTTCCCTCGTTGATAAGATCACTCAGGGATAATCCGTGATTTTGATACTGCTTGGCAACTGATACCACAAAACGAAGATTTGACTTGGTCAAAATCTCCAGGGCCTCCTGGTCCCCCTCACGAATGCGTCTGGCAAGATCCGCTTCCTCATCTGGTGTGAGTAAGGGAATCTTTCCAATGTCGTTGAGATACTTGTCTAATGCAAGACTTTCTCTCGAGGTAATTTTGTTCGTGATTTTTAGCTGACGCATACTAAGGATTTTGAGACAATTGTTTGTGAAATGGACTATACTTCTACAAAAAAACGATGTTTTTTCAAAGAAAGACTTAAAATATACGTTTTTTTTAAAAAAAATGTTGCTTTACTTTGAAATAAACTTGACTTTTTCCTTGAAATACTATATAGCCTATTACTTTATACAATCGCAGCAGAAAAAAAGTTTCATAAAAGATGGTTTAATCAAAAACAAATTCTAATTCCACTCTTCTGTTCAATTGTCGACCTGATTCCCGCTCATTAGACGCGAACGGCCTGGCCTCTCCATAATACTCCACAATTAATTGTTTTTTGGGCACTCCATTATTGATCAGATAAAACATGACAGCTTCTGCACGACGCTTTGAAACTTCCAGGTTTGATTTTTCAGTGCCCTTATTATCTGTGTGCCCGACGATCTTTAATTGCCAATCGGCCCGCTCAACCATCAAGGCTGCCAAATCATCCAGATGTGGATATGATTTGGTCCAGACAGATGCTCTGTTCGAGTCAAAATACAGATTTCTCATCGCCACCTGAATGATTTCCAATTCTTTGGTTGACACGATAGGACAACCCTCATTTGTCGCCGGCCCATAAGTATTCGGGCACTTATCCATTGCATTCACAATACCATCCTTATCAGTATCTCTATCGGGGCACCCGTGGCTAATAAAAGATCCTGCCTGATCCGGGCATCTGTCAAATTGATCAACAATACCATCACGATCACGGTCATCTACCGGACAGCCATTATTACTCGCCACTCCTGCCAGGCCCGGGCATTCATCAATATCATCCCTTATACCATCAAAATCACGATCAGCCCAGGGGCAACCTTTATTCTCGTAGGGTCCTCTCACATCAGGACATTCGTCCAACTCGTCCCAAATACCATCCCCATCACGATCCGGACCTTGCTCCTCCTCTTTTTCAACACCTTTTTCAGTAAACAGATCCTGAGGACAACCGTTATTTTTCTGGGGACCAGGTTCCGTCGGACATTTGTCATGAACATCCGCCACTCCATCCCCATCACTATCCTTTGATTTCACCAATCTTAGTGTAAGAGAGAGTTCGTGACTTCCTTCACTCACAGTACGAAGCCCCGAAGTTGAAATATCATAGGCATAATTGATGTCAAACATTTCCCTGATGGTAAACCCTGCCATTGCTGAGGCCGCATCTTCCGTCCGATAAGTTCCGCCAACCCAGAAAGCATTCATAAAGGTCATTTTTAAAGACGCATCAATTTGCGGATCTGTCAATTCTGTCAATTTAACCAGGACAGATGGTTCTACCCGGAAATTCCGTGCTACAGGTATGTCATAACCTGTAGTGAAATAGTAATGTCTTTTGAGAAAATTCACCCCGATCTCGGGGTTACCGAAACTGATCCTGCGTTCAAGTACCTGCGGAACAGAAAAGCCAAGATAGAAATCGCCTAAAGCTAATTGAATACCGGCATTGAAATCGGGGAACCAACTGCCTCCCATGCCATTGATGATCACTTCGTCCATTTCGTCCTGAACGGAAATATCATCTCTTAATCTCAGGTTGTAAAACCCTCCTGCGATACCTCCGGACAGGAAGGCTCTGTTACCCAATCTCTGGGAATAGGAAAGCAGAAGAGAACCGCCGGTGCGTTTGAGCGCACCGGCTTCGTCCTTAAAGAAATAGCCTCCCAGACCCAATGGAAAAGCATTGAGCCGTGAGCGGAAACTCACCAGTTGTGTCACCGGAGCATCTTCTATACCGACCCATTGGGCACGATACAAAAAATTGAATTGCATGCCGGTCACATCCCCTGTAACTGCAGGGTTGTAACCATACTCATTGGTGAGGTAGTTCGTAAACAAAGGATATTGCTGCCCCTGCAGGGAAGCAAGCCCTATGCTAAGCGTTAATATGGAGATCAGGTAAATCTTTTTCATGTCCTATGGATTATAACTTGTTTGACAACCGCAAAACGGTCTTATTTTTTTAGCTAATTTCCTTTTGGTCCTGGAGTTCATATTCAGATCATTATCTAATAATACTAATGGCTCCCGTATAAACTGCCCCGCTGGAATCATTGAGGTTCATTACAAAATAATAGGTTCCAAAAGGCAGGGGCTTTCCATCTGATCCTGTGCCCTGCCAATCATTGGCGTACCCTTTTTGTTCAAAAATCTTCCTTCCCCATCGATCATAAATCACCAAATTATTCTCCGGGAAGTTTTCAATACTTTCCACTACCCAGAAGTCATTAAAACCGTCCTCATTAGGAGTGATCACCTCATAAAACTCAAGGGCTTCACAGGCAATCTCCACCACAACAGGCTCGATCCGAAGGCAATTGTTGTCATCAGTAACAGTTAGTGTATAAATTCCTGTGCTTAATTCAGATACTGACTCACCAGATGAGCCATCAGGCCAGGAAAAAGTGTATGGCAATGTCCCTCCTGTTACCAGAGCTTCTATATTACCATCCTGGTTTCCATGGCAGCTTTCATCGGTAATCAAAATATCCAATTGCAGGCTATCCGCCGGACCGTTGATCTCTGCTTCATTTTCGTAAAAACAGTTATTGATGTCTGTAATGGAATAGCTGTAAAGACCAGGTAGCAGGTCAGTAAGTGCTTCCCCGCTTTCTCCATTCGACCAGTCAACCATATAAGGTTCTGTGCCCCCTTCAATGAAAAGGTTGATAGCGCCATCAGCATCTTCAAGACATAGCAGATCCATGGTAGTAGCTTCAGCCCGAACGGGTGTATGGCTTACATTTAAAAACAAGCTGGCAGTATCAATACATTCTCCTGTTGTTACTGTCAGCAAAACAGCTTTCGACCCGGTAGAAAAATAGGTAACATCCGTTGGGTTTTGCTGCAAAGAAGAGTCCGGTAGAGACCCTTGCCCAAATTGCCAGAAAAAAGTAGTCTCCTCCCTTGGGTCATCGAGGTAAAAAAACTGGTAAGGCCCTCCACAAACTGCCTGTCCCTGCACATCAATGGCAAAAGCCGCCTTTGGTGCACTGACACAGGAGGAAGGTTGTTGAAATCCTTGTCGCAAGTAATTATCTGCTGTAAAAACGGTACCGGCATTGGGTGGTTGTCCCAATGTGCTCCTTATTGTGGCCCCGCTCACTGACTCTGAGGCTCCAACGCTACAAATCACACTTCGGCGAACAGATTGCCCGGTTGCCTCCATATGAACCAACAAAACAGACAATATGATTAAAAAGGTAAATATCCTATACATATCAAATCTTGATGAGGTCAACAATTAACTTCCCAGGTATCCGGTAATGATCATTTCTTCCGTTCCGGTATTTTTTATCTGAATACCTCCCGGGATGACAATCGCTTCAATTTCTGTGCTGAAGAAATCGATCAAAATATTATTTAGGGATAGGTTACTATTATCAGCATCTAAGCCACTCTTCACAACCAGGTAACTGCCTACGGGAATGGTAAAGGTACTTCCACCATTGGGCAGCAATACAAGCACAACAGGACTTATCAAATTGGTATTATCTGCCAGAAATCCAATACAATGACAGTTGTCGATCATGGAGTTAGGTGGCAACATGGGTAAATGTGGCTGGGTAATGTGGTTCCCCAGACCGCTTCCAACACCCGGTAGTCTGATCTCTTCCTCACTGGCAACTATATAGAAGATCTTATCTGGTGGAACGGTATACTGGTCGGGAATAAATATAAAGCTTCCGCCACCAGGTATCCCCTGTGGATAATTGAGGGTTGCCCCTGGGAAGTTGAAGACGCTTCCGCTGGATAAGGTTATGTAATTACCTTCCGAGATTGACAAGGTATCTCCTGAAAATTCGAGTGTTTGTATTTCGTTAGTGGAATCCGGGTCTTCATCACTGATAGCTATGTAAGCGGCCTGGGCGAAAGCTGCACTTTGGGCGTTTAGGGCATTATTCGCATTAATGGCTGCAAATGCATTTTGGGCGTAGGATGAAGTATCGGCAAATTGGGCTGTATCAGCTGAAAATGCAAAACTAGCCGTCTCTGTGATCCCGGCACTATCGGCAAAAGTAGCCGTGATAGCTGTTTCTGCCACAGCGGAGCTATCCGCATATACGGCAGACCCTGCTTTTTCGGATTCATCAGCATAGAGTGAAAAGGGGACACTGAGTAATTGATTAGTACCTACCGGAACGAATGTACTGCCGCCGTTGACATCCATTTCTATACGCAGGAAAAACGGGCCATTGCTCCAATTGATATCTTGGAATTGGGGAGCAGCTCCACCATTGGGATTACCTTCTCCAATATTGATGGTAAATAAACCAAACTCATCCGTGGTGATATAATGAAGCTCTTCCCACTGTACTGTTCCAGTGATCGAACCACTCAGAATAACGGCTTTGATGCCAATGTCCTGCTGGGTGAGTTCATCTCCGTTGACATCAGTGGCCACTGCCTGATAACTGAAGGACTGAGGGCTCTGCCCAAAAACCATGAGGGAAAGCAGCATGCCCATCAACAATAATCCAGGTTTTAAGTAATTCATTGCTCAATAGATCTTTTTTGAAAAATTAAAAAATACTCCGGCGAGGGTGTAGACCTCCGAGGTTTTAAAAACCTCGGAGGTCTGCCCTGTCGGAAAAAAAGCAGATAGCCTCTATGACACAAATCGGGCAATTCAGCATTGATCAAAATCATTA
>QQUB01000109.1 GCA_008501835.1 Bacteroidota bacterium | reverse complement strand
GGTCAACTTTCAAACCTATCGTTTATACCCAGGCCCTTCGTTCAGGCATGTTACCTTGTGAGTATACTGAAAACCAATTGGTTCGTTATGAGCAATTCGATAACTGGGAACCGCGAAATGCGGATGGTAAATACGGAGGAGTATATTCCATGGAGGGAGCGCTTAGCCATTCTGTAAATACAACAACTGTTCAAATAGCCCTCAAAGCAGGCGTGGATTCCATTCGTTATCTGGCTCGTGATCTTGGGGTCATGGGAGAATTACCCCTCGGGCCTGCAATTGCCCTGGGTACCGGAAATGTTTCCCTCATGGATATGCTACAGGTCTATGGAACTTATGCCAACAGAGGTGTGCGACCTGAATTATTCTACCTCGACAGAATTGAAACAGCAGATGGAAGAACAATAGTTGCCTTCAAACGTCCAAATCCGGATGAGTTCGAAAGAGTAATCAACGAAGACCATGCGGATATGATGATCCAGATGATGCGTTCGGTAGTAGATAGTGGAACAGCAAGAGCTTTGCGCTACAGATATGGACTTTACGGAGAGTTTGCCGGAAAGACAGGAACCACTCAGAATCAATCAGATGGCTGGTTTATCGGGTATAACCCTAAACTTGTGGCCGGAGTTTGGGTAGGCAATGAAAATCCGCATATTCATTTCAAAACCATGCGGTATGGTCAGGGGTCTGCCTCTGCATTGCCTATCTGGGGCAGGTTCATGCAAAAGGTAGTGAAAGACCCGGATTATAAATATATCAAAAGAACCAAATTCGTTCCTATGAGAGATACGGTCGCAGCCATGATGCAATGTCCTCCATATCTTGAAGAAATGCCTGTTTTTGTCGATCTTGAAGAAGAAGATTTTTGGGATATCCTCGAGTTTCAGGAAGAGATGGAAGCCCTCGAACCACGTACTCGTGATAGTCTCATTCGGACTTACCCTCGCAGAAGTAATGAAACACTCTCTGAGTATTCCCGTCGAATTAAAAAGCATAATGATCGTTTGGACCGAAAAAGGAGGCGACAGGAAAATCGCAAAGAGTATTGGAATGAAAGGTTGTTTGGGAATAAAAGGAAGAATTGATCTTAGCAACCAGCAACTTGAGCGCAGCGAAATCCCGTACACTTAGTGTCGGGGCAGCAACCAGTTTTTGCCCCCCTTTGACAATTTGGTCAAAAATGCTTAAATTACAAATACTGCTTTTTTAGAGTATGTTTGAATACCCTTCTGACCTCCTGTCGGTAGGGAGCAATTGTCCCTCCTGAGTTGATTTTCTCAAAAATTCCATTGTCCCTGCCGGACACCTTTTTGACGAGAAATGCCATTGAAAAATTTCTATCAGTCAAATAAAGGAATATGGAACACACCATTAAAATCTTTCACTGGTTACCGAGAGTTCTGGCCATTCTCGCCATTGGGTTTATTAGTTTATTTGCGCTTGATGCCTTCAATCCGGAGCTCCCCTTAGGTAAACAGTTCCTCGATTTCTTGATGCATATGATCCCTTCATTTGTATTAATCCTTGTCTTGTTGCTGGCCTGGAAAAAAGAAGTCATTGGAGGAATAATTTTCATAATAATTGGATTGGCCTTTACTCCCTGGGTGTTCCAGCATAACTACCAGATGAATCAATCGGTTGGTATGACCATTTCCATTGTTGCGATGATCAGCTTGCCATTTGTAGTAATAGGAATCCTTTTTCTGATCAGCCATCGATTCAAGAAGATCAATCCTGATGCTGATCAACAACAAGTAAAACATGAATGAACCAATTATATTCCCAATCACATAAAAATCTTGCCTATGAAAAACTTAATAAAAATTTTGATCAACTGCTGGGCAATTATTATGCTTAGCAGTTCACTGGCTTTTACACAAAGCATGACCTTTACCGTAAATACGAGGAATGATGCCCCTGATTTAGCCATTGGAGATGGTATTTGTAGTGATTTGAACGGAAACTGTACCTTGAGAGCAGCGATCCAGGAAGCTAATGCCAATATTGGGTTTCATGATGTCATTCAGTTCAATATTCCCTCGCTTGGAGTTCAAACTATTCTTCCTGTTACACCTTTGCCTACACTTACGGATAATGCAGGAGTTACCATCGACGGTTTCTCACAGCCAGGAGCAATGGCGGGGATCAATCCTCCGGCGACAGCGACTTTAATGGTCGAACTGAAAGGAAATACTACAGGTTTTATAATCCCTGCACATGGTATTTGGATACTCTCGGATAATAATGATATCAGTGGCCTGATCATTAATGAATTTACCGGTGATGGTATTCGTATTGAAGGTACCCCAATGTCAACAGATAACAATTTCATCCATGGTAATTTTATCGGTACAGATGCTACGGGAACCGTTGATGCCGGGAATGCAACTGCAAGTTCTACCAATGCCTGGTGGGCAGGGGTGAACCTGATTGTGCCTCCATGTGATGGAAACCCTGTTTTTGTTGCCAATAATTTTGTTCACCACAATTTGATTTCCGGTAATGGGGCCGTTCCTGTATCTGTGAACAGGGGAGAAGGAGTGAGTATTACCAGCTGTCCTCCCGGTGATAATTCTTTCAACGTAATTGAATTCAACTACATCGGGACCGATAAAACCGGAAATTTCCCTATCGGAAATGATAGTGACGGAGTCACCATTGCAGAAGCAGCACACGATAATATCATTGGAGATAATGTTATTTCTGGTAATGGGTTTTCGGGTGTCGGTATTAACGGACTTGTTGAACCTCCCAGATATACCAGGCAAAACCACGTTGTTCACAATACTATTGGACTGGATGTTACCCAGACTTTCCCGATTCCCAATGGATTCCAGGGTGTCAGTATAGGAATGTATGGTCCCGTAACCTGGGGTTTCGCGCCCAATAATTTTGTAATTGACAATACGATTTCGGGGAATTTGCAAAATGGAGTATTGGTGGCAGAGTTCTATCCTCCTGCTCTGAACTGCGATGAAAACCTCATCTCTCAAAACCGCATTTTTAATAATGGAATGCTGGGCATTGACCTCGTGTCGTTTATGGGCTTTGTTGGAGTTGTTACCTTTAACGATCCGGCTCCTGATGCCGATTTCGGCCCCAACCAGGAGGTTAATTTTCCGGTGATCAATTCCGCCATTATTAATGGAGGAACCACTACTATTACCGGAACGGTTGATTTCCCGAGTCCTCATTTCGGGTTCGTAGAGGTGTTTGAAGTTCACCCTGATTGGAGTGGCCACGGAGAAGGTATGAACTGGGTTGGAACAGCGGTTCCCGACGCAGCAGGAAACTGGTCTTTAAATACGCCTTTTCCATTGTCCGTAACCAGTCAGTTAACGGCAACATCTACTGATCAGTCCCAAAACACTTCTGAATTTGCCGCCAATTTCAGTAATATTGTAAATGATGTTACAGATCCGAAGCAGGCAAACTTCCATGTTTTTCCTAACCCCACTTCCGGCGTAATAAGTATTGTTGCGGGGGAGGAAATTCAGGAGTTGTTTGAGTTGCAGGTTTTGAATGCCCCTGGGACAATTCTTCAACATTATGATATTTCCGGATGGGTGCCGGGGGAGGCATTTGAAATCGCTATGCATGATCTGGCTTCCGGTGTTTATTGGTTGAGGCTTACGAATGGAAAGTCAGCAGTTGTGAAGAAAATTTTGTTGGTCAAATAAAATAATCCTTCCACTGACAAATACCTCCGAGGTATCTAAAACCTCGGAGGTCTGGCAATCCG
Organism: Bacteroidota bacterium; assembly: GCA_008501835.1. Classification (GTDB taxonomy): domain Bacteria; phylum Bacteroidota; class Bacteroidia; order Chitinophagales; family Saprospiraceae; genus BCD1. The sequence continues at coordinate 9,225 of QQUB01000109.1, read as the reverse complement.
CTGATTTTCGATGAAATAACAATTACTTATGATAATTATTCTGCGATTATCCGCGGTATCTGCGTGACACCTAACAATGGAACAGCCCTGTTTTTTTAAACTTTTTTCTTTTTTTGTATTTGAAACCATCACTTGAACACCATGCTGAAAATTCACAGAACAAATTCCTCAAACCCTCAATTTTTACTTTTAGTCAATGACCTCAATGCCGAGTTGGCGGTGCGGGATGGGGAAGAGTATTCCTTTTATGCACAGTTTAATAAGGTGGATAAGATCAATCACGTTGTGGTCGCCTATTGGGATGATTTACCGGTTGGTTGTGGGGCGATAAAAGCATTTGATGAAGAAAGCATGGAGGTTAAAAGAATGTTTGTGCATCCGGAATTCCGGGGACGAGGCATAGCTTCAAGTGTTTTGGAAGAACTGGAATCATGGACAAGGGAATTGGGTTTTAACAAGTGTGTGCTCGAAACAGGGAAAAAACAGCCGGAAGCCATAGGGCTATACAGCAAATCCGGTTATAATATTATTCCTAATTTTGGACAGTATGCCGGAGTTGAGAATAGTGTATGTTTTGAAAAAAAACTTTAAAAATGAAAACAATATCTTTTACTACAATTTTTATCCTTTGTCTGTTTGGTAATGTATCACTTGGGCAAGAAGCTTATAAACCTGTATTAGAACCTGGAAAGGAATGGAAAAGAGGCATTTCAGTTGGAATGGGAAATCTAAACCCTGTACAATGGATAGTAACTTGTGATACCTTAGAATACAATGGGAAGCAGTATTCGCTCATTGAAGCTAATGAACCATTTATCTCCTATACTGAAAATTATTGCAGTGTGCCGCTGGTGGCTAGAGAGGATACTTCTGAGAGAAAGCTTTATTATTTGCCCTGGCCATACGATGGAGAGGAAGAGGTCTTGTATATCGATTATAACCTTGAACAAGGAGATTCGGTTTTTATTTATCAATATCCGGTTGTCGTAGATACGGTTCGATACCTCAACTGGTCTGGGGAAATGCTTCGGTTTATAGATTTTGGCTGTCCGCCATGTGATGGTTTCGTTGAAGGTTACGGGTTAGTTATGTCTGGGGCTTTACCCTGGTGTAATGGATATTCATTGTTTGGACATTTAGAATATTTTGACTGTGATGAAATTAACGGAGTTGAAGAACCTGTTTTTAATGATCTTTATTTGATATATCCCAACCCGGCTGGTGAATACGTGAATATTAAATTAAATGACCAGTTGGTTCAATACCCTGTTGATCTTGAAATTAGATCAGTCAATGGTGGCTTATTGAGAAAGTCAATACTCTCGAAGGACTTTTCGGTTTTGGACATGGAGGGTTTTCCAAAAGGGATATTGATATTGAAACTAGCGTTTAACGGTAAGGTTTATGTAGAGAAGGTGGTTAAGTATTAGAACAAAACCTATGAGGGGGAGGTTTTAGGCTCCTGGTCCCCTTCAGGAGCCTATTGGGGATTAACAAGAGGGTAATTTTTTGCCCAATTCAAAGTGTCATTTGGTTTTTTGGTGATTTTGACCGGTCAATTGTGTGATTTGCTGCATGAGTGAAAGCTCATCAGCTAGAAACCAGTGATTAATGATTTTACTTCCTTCAATCCTGCATCCCAAGACAAAAGGAATGGCAATTGGTTTCCCTGTTTCTGCAAGGAATCCTATTGCCCTGGCCTGTACAATGATGCGGTTGTTTTCCACCATTATTTCGTCTGGAAGTAATTGAAATTGGGGCATATACCCTTCAATAGTGCAAAGAGTATTGATTAACACAGGATCGATGATATAGGCAGACAACTGTCTTCTTGTCTTTTCTTTTCCGCTGATGTTAAAGAAAAAATCAAGGATATATTCGCGGTTTTGTTCCATCTTTTTTTTCATTGCCATGAATTGCTTAATGGTTAGGGTGGATGCAAGAAAATTGCCTCCTATTCAATTGTCGATAACCAAAATTTAATCACTTGATTTTGCCCTGTTAATTCTACTGTTTTAAACTGTTCGTTATACTGATTTGTACCAAAGAAATAAATCCTGATTTCCTGACCTATTCTTCTTTGAATGGTGATTTTTCGCTCTCCATTGGAAGAGGTATTGCCGCTGTATAATCCCCCTTCAATTAAAAACTGAGCCCCTGCTGCGTCAACATATTTATTATTGATTTTTTTCTTTGCTTTTATAATAATCGTGGTGCGGTTTGGATCAATTCTGCTGAGGCGAACGGTGCGGCCTGGAAGAAATTCCTTATAATAATCTTCAAAACCATTTTTGGTAACCTTGATGTAGGATTGGCAATTATAATTTTGTGAGACTCTAATACTGAAATGGCCACCATCTCCGGAGTCAACCGAATAACTGCCTATTTTGACTTTTGCCCCCACAACCGGAGTACCGTTCTTTTCTAAAACCTTTCCTTTAATTCTGGAAGGAGATAATTTGATTGTGGGATACCTGTTGAGGTTATTGCTCCTTATTTCGAGGGTTTTGGAATAAAAGTCATCTTTGGAAATAGTTAATTCATAATCCCTGGTGGTTCCTTTTGGGACCTCCATTTCAAATCTGAAACGGCCATCCGTATCTGTATATCGGGTTCCTACTCCACTCAATTTAACTTTGACTCTGTGAAGTGGATCGCCATCACAATCTCCTTCAACAATACCGGTTAAACTCAGTTGTTCCATGTCTCTTTCAAGGGTAATCTGGTCTCCGGGTTTGAATAGAATAGATCTGCTTTTGTATCCGCCTTTGGAGACACTTATTCTTTTGCTGCAGGAGTAATCCGTTGGGACATTAACTGAAAACTTTCCGTCATTACCAGAACTTAGATTTCCTATTCCAGGCAAGTTAATGGTTGCTCCCGAAAGCAGGTTTCCATCCTGATCCACTACGGTACCGAAGAAGGTAAGTGACCTTAGAGAAAATCTATGATCTTCTTCAATAGCGGATCTGCTTATGGTCCTTTCTCTTAAATGGTATTCGTCTTTGGTGACCTCAACCTCCAGGTTGGTATTTTGTGCTTTGGGGACTTCGACTTGAAAACTGAACTCTCCCTGCCTGTTGGTTAATCTGGTTCCAACATTTTGAACCTTCACCCGTGCGTAATAAAGTGGTTTTTGGGTACATCGGTCAATTACTTTTCCACGGAAGGTGAGGGAAATATTTCTGCTTTCCAATTCAATAGTATTCAGCCTGTTGCTGTAAAGTCTCTGGGACTTTTCCAGATAATCAGGATGTTCAAAATGTGATTCAAACGCAGAATTATTCTCGGGAACACTGAAAGAAAATCTACCTCTGCTATCCGTTCGTTTTTCGCCGAAATCTGAATGTACTATAACATTGTCAATAGGTCTGCCCTCCTCGTCCTGAACTTTCCCTGAAATGGAGATCAGTGGTATCTTATACATTAAGATTTTAATTGACTTCGTAATAGGTGTGTTTTCCCCGGTCATATTAAATCCATCCCTGTGTGCCCGGATGTTGAGTATGCTTGCTTCATCCAGGTCTGGAGGTATCTGCATTACGACCTTCCCATATCTGTTGGTTTCCTTTTCCTGACCTGAAAAAATTACTAATGCGTTTTCCAGCCGGTCTTTTTTATCGCCATCCTCTACGGTGATCTCAATTTCTTTAGGGATTAAAACAATATCATAATTTTGTCTGCCGGCTCTAATGTCGACTTCTTTTGAGTGATATCCTTTAGAACTGACTAAAACGCTTACCATATCATTTTCTTCAAATTCTATCGGCAATTCCATTTGAAAGGTTCCGTCATTATCAGACCCGGTTGTAATTTGGTGTGATAACAGGGAGACCTTTCCGTCGGGAATTTTGTCCTTGTCAACATCCATAATGTTGCCACTGATAAATTGTGGTTCAATGACTGGATCCGGTGTGTCTGTAATCGGTTCGGTTCCTCCAATGATTGGATCAGGGTCTGGGGCAATGATTGGATCCACGGGGTCCGGGTCCTGGGTTCCGGGATTACTCCAGGCGTTTATAAGACTATCCCTGTTGTTTATTTCCTGAGAGGATTCCCATGATAAAAAGGAACCCAGTGTTGACGCAATATCCCGGTCCGGGACCATGCTAACGCCAATTCCAAAAATCAATAACAGCGGAATGAAAAACCAAAAACTTCTGCCCAGGAGGAAAAAGCCTTCATTATAGGCCACTCTTTCCAGTGATTTGGGGATCAACCGGTCAATCCACCACTTTTGATCATCAATCCAATTCGTCACCAATTGGTCTTCCTGGTAACCAATAGATTTCAATTCGTATAATTCATTTTTTATGCCTTTTTGAGCGAAGTTGGGAATAAGTCCTTTCAAGCCGGCCAATTCCATCCGGTAATTGTTGTGTGCATGAGAATGTGCAGGAACCGGATGTTCTTCCAGTGCAGTGACCAAAATTTGTCGAACGGACTGGCGGGTATTGGCATCCAGGTATTGTTCCAGTTGTTGCCTCTCCTTGTCGGGAATTTCATCATGACGGAACCAGGTCAATCGTGAGATCGCCTGGATGTTATCGAGGGTGAGTAAAGGTTGTTTTTTATCGGTGAGATGATGACCAATTTTGAGGGTCATATCCCAATCCAGCCGGGAACAAAGAGCTACGGAGGCGATCCATTGGGTTACTTCTTTTCCAAAGTAATTTTCAAGATCTTCCGGCGAAATATCTTCAAGATCCAGCTCCTGATCTTTTGGTTCTGTAAACTGAGGGATAGGAAAGGGCGTTTTATCTCCCTTTATCTGGTTTCCCAGACTAACAATTCCGGATTTTGAGAACGGTAAAACTGCAAAAAGGGATGAAAGTACATTTTCATGATAATCCCAATAAATCATTGAGCGATTAGTCAGGACGAATCGGTGTTTCCAGTTATAAAAATGAAAAGTCCACCATTGCAATTCATCGGCTGAAGGGTTTACTGCACGATGAGCATCTCCACAAATAATAAGGGCATAGTTGCCATAATTTTCCTGGATTTTCTCAAGACTGATCTTTTCTGCAGGATTGTCATTCCAGAAAAATTGCAAATCCCCGGAATGGTAATAATGCTTATGATCAATTCCCTTTTCCAGCAATGATTCGATGAAAAGGTCATATAAATGAGCCTGGTGATCTTCCTCCGATTTTTTTTCAACCAAAAATAAAAGAGGGTTTTTAATGTCGTCCAAACCGGTGAATTGTTCATTCAGGGAGCTTTTGAGGATGTTTTCAGCAAATGGTGCTGTGGTCTGAATGTTCCAGGCATAAGGAGGATCAGAAGTGAATCTTGTTCTTTGAATTTTGTTTCTACGGCTACGCCTGTATCCTTCCCTGAAAAGTAATAATAACAAAGGGGTCAGGATAATTGCTAATTTGATATACCCCATATCTCTGAGCAGCAGACTGCCCCATAAAATGAAAAGCACGGTTACTATCGCCCCAAGGATATAGATAGATTTGTTTTGCCCGGTTCTTATAGGTTTTGTACTGTTTTTAGGAACGTAATTTGACATAATCATACATTTTGGTGGATCCTAAATTTTTGTCTTACCTCTCAAAGTTTTTTTATCACTTAAAAGTCGATGCAAGAGAGTATATGGACAGAATTGCTTTAAATCAAAATTTTATTTGAAGTGAAACGATAGTGTTATTCCGCAGAGAGCCGCAGATTAGTTTGTTTTTCTCTGCCAAACTCTGTGGTACAACCCTCTGTGCCTCCATGATTGAATATGATGTTTTGATTTAAACTAAATTTGTCCTTTTAATAGCTCGTTACTGGTGCAAAATGTTGACCAGTTGATTTTCTACAAATGACATGTCCAGAGCATCCTTGAATTTCTTTCCGCCTGAAATGTCTTTCAGTAATTTGTCGATGACCGTTTCATTGCTGATGAATTCCTCTAACCATTTCGTAAGATCATGAATGCTGATAGGTTTGAGCTCTGGTAAAACGGTGCAGTTGGGGTGTTTTTTGAATCCTTCCAGCATCGTTTCAACTCGTTTCTGTTTTCCAGGTTTTCCGCCAAGGATGCGCAAAAGGCTGCCCTTTGCTCTTGCGGAGAAAGAATCTTTTTGTAACACATGGAAGAATATAAACTTTGTTGAGGCACCATCAGAAGTTTTGCAAAAGGTAGAAAGCAACCACTCAAAAATTGCTTTCGAATAATCTTTCCATTCCTTGATGTGAAATTTGAAAACCGTGATCACGTATTGGTCGTTCCCTTCAGTTGAAGGAGAGACGGGGATATCTGCCAGGGTTGACACTGTGGTGCCAAATCGTTCACTGAAATATTCACAAAAACTTAGTTTGCTTACGGCAAGGTTCCCTTCAGTTTCGGGCTCCACTATACGGATATGTTTGTCTCCTTCCGCATCGTATTGTAAAGTTCTTGCGTTGGATTCCATTTCGAAAACAAGTCTTTCTACCAAGCTCCGGGGTTGTTGGTGCCTGTCGCCATAAATGAAATAATGCTGAACCGGAATATCCTTTAATAAGTCGAACCTGGCCCGGAACAAACTGGCTGCTTTCCTCCTGTCCAGTCTGAGCACATCCATTTTGAACCGCGGGATCTTCAAATCGAAGGGCAGCTGAGTAATTGGCTTGTCAGGGATTTTTTCTTCAGGTTTGTAATGATCTTTGAAATCATCTATTTCCAGCCGGCCAACGATTTCCGTCAGCAGAGCGTACCTTACCTGGTTGGCGACCAGAGAGGTAGCTTCATATGGGATCAGCCCCATCTGGAATTTTCTCTGACTATCCGCGTACCTTCCCTTTATTTGCAGCAAATCTGAGTGCAGAGAAGATTCAGTGGATAGCAATGCTTCTGTTTTTGAAATGGAGGCTTCAATCCCTTTGGCCATCTCCATTTTTATTTCTTCTTTTATATGATTAAGGGTTTTCATAGAGAAAAAAGTTGTGAATCAAAAAATGATCGAATTCATGAATGCTGTTTTCTTATGGTTTCAATTTTTTCTTCTTTGGTAATGGATGTTCCTCTGCATCATCATCAGGTCCCCAGTTGTATTTGAAGTGAATCCCACTTAACACCGCATCCTTTCGAATAGCATTTTGGGGGAAGACTATTTTTATATACCTGACCTTTTCCATACCATTACCAAAGTTCACGGGAACAGGAATGCCCATGGTGGGACTAGATTTCAGTCCGTCCAGCGTGATTTGCGGGACTTTGGCTTCCCTGAATTTTTTGTCTTTTCCTGCCCAGAAGACATGGTAGCCTGTTGGAACGTAAGCATTACTCCAATCCAGGGTCAGACCGCGAATAGGAATAGGATGCTCGTCTAGTAAATCAAAGTTGATGGCCAACGGGCTTGGACTTTGTTTGACCAAATTAACAGGGATAATCCAATTGATATGGTGGCCGTCCGGGATGCCTTTTTCGACAAAATTGCCTACCGTTGCTGTTACCTTTGGACCTGAACTGATTAGTTTGATATAGGTGATTAACTCTTTCAATTTTGAGGCATGGTAGATCTCTTCGTGGGATCTGCGAATGTTAACCCTTCGCCATGTTACTGGTGCAAGCGGCGGATCGACAAATACAGTATCAATTCGCCCGGGATCGTAAATGGGATATCCATATTGATCGAGGTCAATTCCAAACCCGTAAATTTTTCTGGTGCTGCTGAAAAATCTGGTACCTCCGGGAGTAAAAGCGAATAATGAATCAATAATACGGGAGTTGGTTACTCTGTTACCGCTGTTGCCTTCAAGGAATCTGGCCCTTACCCTGTGAACTCTTCCGGTAATATCCTGGTAAACAGTCATTGAATCTACCATGAGGCTGTGAGAATTTTGAGAACCAAAGGTGTCCACGCTGTTATTGTAGTAGGTGATTCTCATGTAAGCACCCGGTACCGGAGCATTAATCCCCGGCCGGAAATCATAAGGAGTCATTTCGGCCACGTCAATCCATCGGCCACGGCCTCCGGTCTCTTCTTCTGCCTGATAAAAATTTCGGATAGATTTGGAGCCTATCAAATTCCAGTCAAGGTGCCATTTGCTGTTTCGATAGCCTGTTTCGTAGGGAATTTCGGCTTCACGATGCCAATAGGAAACGGCTTCGGAGCACCATGGAGACCTGTCCCAGGTAGAATCAAAAGCCTCATCAAATCTATCCAGCAGGCAAGCGGCAATGTTGGCATGTTCTGGACTATTCATTCCCAAGACCATTTGATAATAGGGTTGTCCGCCGTTGGGTTCGCAAGATTCTCGTGTTCCCAAAGTTTGATTGGCTACATCTTGTATCCAGGTGCCGGAAGGATCCCATGCTCCGGGATTGGTATTGCTGACAAAGCAGGGGCATGCAGGACTGTCATGGTTGCAACAAGGACCTAGGTCACAAGCTTGATAATAAAGCAGTCCAATGGTGAAAAGTGTAATAAAAATTGACTTTTTCATGTTTTTTACATTTGATTTAATTAAATAAGAGCCCATATCTAAGGCCTGGCAATATTGGAAATGCCATGTCTCCTGGGTGTTACAGTGGAAAGGAAAAAGCGCAGATATTATCAATCAGGCAGGTTAAATGTTGGTTGGCGCTTTAGATTGGGTGCCGATGCTTTCTGGTTTATCAGTTAAACTGTTCATTGGTTACTCCAACAGTCTCATAATTTCGGCAAAGGTTGAAAGTGGTGTCGAAGGTTAATGCTGATGTCCTTCGACACCGGATTCGCATTATTGCTTTTGCAATGTGATATCGTTTATCAAAGCTTTCATGGTTTCTATTTCTGTTTTCAATGCTTTAAGTTCATTCAACTCTTGCTGCAAAGTTTCATTTTGAGCTTTTAAAGCATTGATTTGTATTGATTGGCTGCTGATAGTCTGTTCGTTGTTTTCTACACGTTTGGTTAGGTCTTCATTTAATTCATTGAGTTCCTGGACGGATTTGACAAGGGGTACGACGAAGGTTGCGTATCGCAAGCCATAGAAGCTGTATTCATTTTGAGGAGCATCCACTCCACTGAATTCGTAGCCTAGTGATTTGGCGGTATTTTCAACTTCCTGGGCAATGAAGCCGGAGTAGCGAATCTCTGACTTTTTGCTTCGATTATGGATTGATTTTGAATCGGAAGTTGGATAGGGGAGTAGCTTGTTTAGTCCTTTTTTATCTCCTTCGCCTAATTTCGTAGCAAGCCGATTTACATCCATCTGGTATGTAATTGGTCGAAGAGCCAAAATGAATTCAAAACCTTTCAC
>QQUB01000768.1 GCA_008501835.1 Bacteroidota bacterium | reverse complement strand
TTTTGACATCCGCTTACACGGGCCGCACCAAACGGCATAGGCGTCGACAAAAATAATTTTCTCTTCTTCCTTGGCCAGTTCAAGGGCTTCATCCCATGTTAGATGAAGGAATTCAATGCCTTGAGCGGCAATGCTGGAAGTAAATAGGGTGATCAAAAAAAGAAAAACAAGCTTTTTCATGAGTTCAGTTTTGGCTTTATAACCTAAAAATCAGTTTCCAAAGTGTATAACGCTTAATAAAAATTTGGGTTGAACACTTTGGAAAACCGGCGCAAAAATACTGCCAATTACTTGATTTTTTGAGTTTTGTGCTACTTTCTGTTAATTTAGACGTCACAAGAACGATCATTAACCAACAATTATATTTTTATGTGGAAAGAATTTAAAGATTTTGCCATGAAGGGCAACCTGGTGGATATTGCCGTTGCTTTTGTCATGGGTGCCGCTTTTAATACTGTTGTGACAAAGTTTACCGCAGGTATTGTTTCACCGCTGATCGGGTTGTTATTTGACAGTGATTTCAACAGTCTGAAATGGGTTGTAAAAGAAGGTGTGGCAGAGCAAGTAGATGCCAATGGAAATGTTGTTACTGCAGCTGTTGAAGAAATTGCTGTGAAGTACGGAGAGTTTTTGACAGCTACCATTGACTTCATCATTGTTGCCTTTGTAATGTTCCTCATCGTGAAAGGTATCAACAGAATGAAGAAAAAAGAAGAAGAGGCACCTGCTCCTCCGGCAGGACCTACGGCTGAAGATTTACTCGGAGAGATCAGAGATCTTTTGGCGAAGAAATAAGATTAAATCTTTTGTAAAGTTAAAACGGGTTGCTTCCTATTGGAAACAACCCGTTTTTTTATTGTCAAATCTTGAATAACGGTCTGACCAGTCGGAATTCATCAGAGATTATTTTGATGAAATAATCCCCGGGATGAAGGTTTAACAGGCTTATTTCATGGGGGAAGATATTGTTGTTCAGTTTTTCAGAAAGTACTGTTTGTCCCATGTAATTGACAATCCTTACTTCAAATTCTCCTGGACCTAAATTTTCCAGATCCAGCAAAATGAAATCTGTTGTGGGATTGGGGTAGATATTTATTCCTGCATAATATTCCTGGTCACTTATACTGGTATTAATAGGAAATGCCATGGATGTTTGTGTAACCCCGGTTAGCGTGGAGTCAATGGAATGAGCAATTACCCTGAACCAATAGAGTTCCTGAGTTGGAAAACCTTCCGGGTTCCACATAAAAGATGTCTCTGTCAAATTCTGGGCGATAGGTTCAAAGGTCATTTGATCATCATAGCTCACTTCAATGTCATAAAACATTGGGTTTCCTTCATCGGGATTTAACAATTCCCAACTGATGGGCTGATCGAGTGTCCAGCCTTCGATGGGTTGTGAAATTTGCAATTGGGGATCCTCATACATGTGTAGTAATTCTGCAAATCCATAACCTGAAACCTCTTCTCCTGCAACTGTGCCTTCAATGGTGGTACTGCCTTCGAAGAAATAAAAAGGGAGTTCCAGTTCACTGTTGGTATTGGCGACGGAAATAATAAGGTCGATTTCATGAGCCTCGGAAATGAGTTGCCATTGTTTTGCATAAACCCGTTCTTCATCCGGGGTCTTGAAAAATTGAAGCCTTTTTAATTCGAAGTCTGAAGTCGTAAAGGAAGAGTCTTCATTGACATATGCTGAGAAAAGCCTGTATTCAGGGTTTTCAGGGATTTGGAAATCAGTAGTGAAAATGTTCCAGAGGTTTATATCCATTCCATTAGAAAGCTGAAGACTGAACCATTCGTATTTTTCTCCGGTCAGCGGGTTGAAATTACCATATTGGCGGTCGATCCATGCAGTGCCGGTGACGGGTTCAACTATCCATCCAAAAGTAATCTCGCCAGTGACCTCAATGCCTGTAAGGGAATAATAGTAAGTATAGTTGTTGAGCCCCTGGTTGAATAACCCTGTGTCCCCAACGATCAGCGGACGTTTTATCGTATTGTAGTTCAGGTCGATGGTTCCGGCCGAGGAGGCAGCGGAAATTTCATATTCAAAAGGTTTGAGCTCTCCTGTTTCTGTAGTGGCGGTCGTCCAGGTTTCTGTTGAACCACTCGGGAATAAGGAAGCCTCAATGTCCAGATGGTCGGTAGCGAGGGTAGGATAAGTACAAACCTGCATCTCGGAAATGAATTCACCGGTGGTTTCATTGGCAAAGTTCAGAAGGCGAAATCCGTCAAAAACCAGAGAATCGTAGTAAAAGTAGGTCAGCATCACGGTATAATCGTCACCGGATATTTCTCCTTTAAGGTGTGCAGTGGTATACCACCATTCGATCTCTTCGCCGTCGTGCCAACCTTCATCCTCCGGGAAATTTATGACAGTACCTTCCTGATGATATGGATATGTTTTCCAGGTTTGAGAATAGGTAATTGTGAAACAGGAAATGAGTGTAATAAGTGTAAAAATGATGTTTTTCATAAACTTTGGGTTTTGTGAGTCAACAAAAGAAAGAGGTCCTTTGGAGATTATATTTTAAACAATTTAAACTATCCTCTGGTTTTGTCAAAATCCTTATTCCAACACCGATTGCTTACTTTTCTTATTTTTGCGCAAAAAGAAAAAATGAGCATCGAAAAATCCTTGCAGGATCGAAGTAATTCCAGCTGCGAATTGTGTTCAGTAACCAATGATCTCGGCGTGTATGAAATACCACCAAATGCCGATGGAAGTGCGGATCAGAGTGTTTACGTTTGCCGAAGCTGTCGTGAGCAAATTGAAGACCCGGAGAAAATGGATTCTAATCACTGGCGTTGCCTGAATGATAGCATGTGGAGTGAGGTGCCGGCTGTGCAAGTAGTTGCCTGGCGTATGCTTACAAGATTACGTGCTGAAGGGTGGCCGGCTGATCTTTTGGAAATGTTGTACCTGGATGAAGAGACCCTTGAATGGGCCAAAGCTACAGGAGAAGGAGATGATTCAGAAGATATTGTAAAACACGTGGATAGTAACGGCAATGTTCTGGAAGCGGGAGATACGGTGGTACTGATTAAAGACCTTAATGTAAAAGGAGCCAACTTTGTGGCTAAAAGAGGAACGGCCGTTCGCAGAATAACCCTGGTGGAGGATAATCCGGAACATATTGAAGGAAAGGTGAATGACCAGCGCATTGTGATTTTGACAAAGTTTGTAAAGAAATCGAATTAAATTCACTTATATTTATGGGGGAACTTTGTTTTAGGAAGTTTCGTTTTATTCCAAAATGATATTTTATGTGGGATAGATTACAAGCCTTAATAGAAGAATTCCAAAATTTAAACTTGGAGAAAGTGGTGGATTATGAGAAGTTCAGCATGATCTCCATTGTATGGCATTCTACAAAAATTGAAGGTTGTAGTCTTACCGAAACCGAAACCAGAGTTTTACTTGAAGAGGATATTACTGCAGGAGGAAAACCTCTACAGGATCACTTAATGGTAAAGGATCATTATAGAGCATTAATTAACTTGAAACAGGTAGCCTTCAGGAAGTTAAAATTCTCCCCTGAGTTTATTAAGACTGTAAATTCCGATGTAATGAAACAAACGGGCGGTATAATCAGAACTGCCCTGGGGGATTTCAATAGTGCAGATGGTGATTTTCGATTGGTCCAGGTTTTTGTCGACAAAAAATATTTTCCTAATTATCAGAAAGTGCCAAGGATGGTGGAGGAATACTGCAAGGTCGTGAACGAAAAAATTGATAAGGTTGAAGAAATGGACATTGTTAAACTTGCAGCTGATGTGCATTATAACCTTGTCAATATACATCCCTTTGCTGATGGTAATGGACGAACTTCAAGATTATTGATGAATTATATATTGTTGTACCATAATTTACCATTACTCAAGATATTCACTGAAGATAGAGTAGCCTATATCGATGCACTCAATCAAACTGAAGCCGAAGAAGATCTGGAAATATTCAGAAAGTTTATTGGTGAACAGTATTCCAAATATCTTCAACTGGAAATAGACAAATTTAAATCCAAGAAAAGATTTACAATGATGTTTTAAGCCCTCCGTTTTGAATTTACCCTCTTCTCCACGATATTAATTTCACTGGCACTTTTGCCCTAATTTTCGTAAATTAAGGCAAAATTCCTTTATGGAAAACCAATCAGAGAGGATCAACCAACTGCTTGAGCAAATAGAAGAGCTTGTAAAAAAGCAGAATACCTTTTCCCAGGAGATTTTTAAATTAAAATCCGAAGTGATTCGGCTGAAACAGCAGGAAGCCGAATCGAAAGAAGAAAAACAACCAACATCAGATGCAAAATCTCCTCAGGTCCAAATAGCTCCTAAAAAAGAAAAACCCTCCCGACTTATTACAAAACGGCATGCTGAGCCCAGAACTTCTGAAGGGTTCTTTAAGAAAACCGCAAAGTTTCTTGAGGAAGACCTTGAACTTGAGAAATTCATTGGGGAGAACCTAATCAATAAGATAGGGATTATTGTAACCATCATCGGGGTAGCGATTGGGACCAAATATGCCATTGATAACGATTTGATCACTCCGGTCATGCGAATTATACTAGGGTATGCTGCGGGATTGATATTGCTGGGGATCGGTATTCGACTTAGAAAAAAGTACACCAATTACAGTGCTGTTTTGGTGAGTGGGGCTATGGCGATCCTGTATTTTATTACCTATTTTGCCTATGGTTTTTATGCTCTGTATCCACAACCATTTGCGTTTGGTTTAATGGTGGCGATAACTGTACTGACGGTTGGTGCGGCCATTCATTACGACAAACAAATCATTGCCCATATCGGCCTGGTTGGTGCCTATGCTGTACCATATATTCTGGGGGGAGATCCTGATCAGATTCTGGCGCTTTTCACCTATGTGGCTATTATCAATTTGGGCATTCTTTTTATTGCTTTCCGCAAGGACTGGAAACCGCTCTATTATTTTGCTTTTCTGCTGACCTGGATGATTTATGCTACCTGGTATTTTCCGGCTTTTGAGGTGGAGAAACACTTTAACCTGGGATTGGTTTTCAGCGGAATATTTTTTGCCATTTTTTACCTGACCTTCCTCGTTTACAAACTGATCCAAAAAGAACAGTTCTCCTTTTTGGATGTGATCATGTTGATCGGCAATTCCTTCATTTTTTATGGCTTTGGCTACGATATACTCCAGGGGCATGAACAGGGAGTAAACCTTTTGGGCGTTTTTACCCTCGGAAATGCCGTTGTTCATTTTCTGGTAAGCCTGGTAATTTACCGTATGGAGTTGGGGGACCGGAAGTTGTTTTATCTGGTCACCAGTTTAGTGCTGGCCTTTTTGACGATTGCGATTCCTGTAGAGCTGGATGGGCATTGGGTCACTTTAATTTGGACGGTAATGGCGGCACTCTTGTTTTGGGTTGGCCGGATCAAAAACTTTAGCATCTATGAATTCCTTTCTTACGGGTTAATGATCCTGGCATTTATCAGTTTAATGCATGATTGGGTTAGTGTTTATGAACCCAGTAATTATATGAGTGATGGAGCTATGCTAAAACCCGTATTTAATGTTTATTTCCTTACCTCCATAATATTTGTTGGGGCCTTTGGTTTCATTAACTATATCCACCAGGATAATCGCTTTACTGTACCGATAACCGATAAAAACGGTTTGTTGAGTCTGATTGCCATTGTCTTACCGGCCTTGTTGATCTTTGTGACATATTCAGCCATCTTGCTGGAAATATTGGCCTATTATGAGCAACTCTTCGTTGCATCGAAAATTTCTTTTACCGCTGATAGTGGACTGACCCAATATCATCAAAATGAGGACTTCAATCATTTTAAGACTGTTTGGGGTATAAATTATTCATTGTTATTTGTTTCGATATTAGTCTTACTGAAAATTAGGCGATGGAAAGATTCGAATTTAGGTCAAGTGTCAACTCTTATGAGTTACCTGGCCATATTTATCTTTTTGGGTGGAAGTCTTTATGCGCTGAGCGAGTTAAGAGAAAGTTACCTGGACCAATACTTAGCTGAATATTTTGAAAGAGGCACCTGGAATATCTGGATAAGATACGTTTCTTTCATTTTTATTGGTATTCTGCTTTGGGTAGGTCATATCAACGCCCGGCAGGAATTTTTGAAATACGATTATTCCAAATTCTACAACCTGCTGATGCACCTGGCATTCGTATGGATTTTAAGCAGTGAAGTGATCCACTGGATGGATATGGCTGATGCCCCTGGAACTTATAAACTCGGTTTGAGTATCCTTTGGGGTGTTTATGCCTTGTTCCTGATTGTTATGGGAATCTGGAAGAAACAAACCTATTTAAGGGTCAGCGCTATGATACTTTTTGGCGTTACGCTGATAAAATTATTCTTTTACGATGTTGAGCATCTGGAAACTATTCCCAAAACGATCGTATTTGTTTCCCTTGGAGGTTTATTGCTTGTTATTTCCTTCCTTTATAACAAATATAAAGACGATATTTTTGGAGAAAGGACAAAAATGTAAGCAGAAATACATTTTAGGGGGTTAGTGACATGGCCGTTGAAACATATCAAAGGTGCTTTCGTCTTTTGGACATTACAAATCCATAAAATTTGAGTTATGAAATCACCTGTTGACAAAAACATTTTTATCATTCTTTTCACTTTTCTACCAATCTTGCTTACCGCCCAGGTAGAAGCTATTTTCAATGACATTCGCTTTTACCAGTCTTTGGAGGAAGTCCAACCCAGGATCAAAGCTATTGCCAAATCGGTTGAGGTCATTTCAGTAGATAAGCCTCGGTTTCCACTTGCAGAAAAAAAGGAAACCCACCTGATTTGCACGAATGTGAAAACCGCTCATGGGACGATTAAAAAAGTAGGATTTACCTTCTCTGATGATCAATTGACATACATCGAGGCCAGAGGAAATGCAATTAACGCCCTGACAGATCACCGGAAGGATACTGCCATGGTTTATCTTGATTATAAAGCTTATTTTTCTGATCTGCTTTTTGCAAATGTTGTGAAGGATATTGCATGGATGCTAACCCCGGAATCGGTTCATCCCAATTTGTTTACCTGGGAAAATCCTCATTTGAACACAAAAAACAAAGTTGAGCAAGATTACTATGAATCGGCTAAAGTGCCTGATTTTATAAAAATGGGAGCTCATATTGATGAACTTCGTCCGTTGCTGAAATCAAAAAGTACATTGATGAATGAGGAGCAACTGGATGGTTCTGACCCAAATGCTCAGATTCAGTTGAACTGCTTCGGGATTGAATATGCTGGTTTTCCCAGGAAGATTGAGGCCAGGTTTGGGGATGATCACCTCAACATGGTTTGGATACTCACAGGGAAAGGTGAGGAAACCAGACTCCGGGAAAAGTTGATCGAGGTTTATGGGGAACCTGTTTTTGTCAATGAAGCCTGGGAAGCTTTTGAGGGGTGGGAAGTCCTGTTAAGAAAGGACAAACCTGAAGTATTATTGTTGACAAAGGAGTTGGGACAGTATTACAAAAAGGAATATTTTAAACAGTAGAATCAATTATTCTTAATAATTGGGATAAAAATGAATTTGGTTAAAGATCATTGAGCCTGCCTATGCCGTCAGGTAGGCGCAACGCGATCGGTGAGCTTTTTCTAGGCTGGAAAACCGGCTCACTGATCAATTTACGTTGTTCATTGCTCAGCGATCCTTGTTGTTTATGTAATTAAATAATATTTAGAAACCATTACTTTGTTTGTAGGGGTTCGTTTTCTGTACGGTTGGAACTGAAACAACTTGAAACCCCTGAAACCAAATAAGAGGACAAAATTAGTTTTTATCAAATTGCATTATTCAATCAAGAAGGCGCAGAGAGCTGTTACGCAAAGTTACGCGGAGAAGCGCCGAGTTTCGCGGAGAAAAACAAACAAAACTGCGGCCCTCAGCGCTTCTTCGCGGCCCTCAGCGGTATAGCTCTATCGTTTCGTTTCAGGAAAACATTCGATTAAAAGTAGTTCTGTCCACTTACTCATTTGTAACTATTTTTATCCAAATACTAGGTTAGAAAACCCCTAAAATGCTACAGATTATCTACTGGTCTGTGGCATTTGTGTTCCTGAACCTTTATTTTAAAGGATCAAAAAAAATTGCCTTTCCCCTTAGGGTATATTCGATATTCCGTGTATTCAACTTGAATTCAACAATAATTTCATCATAAAATCCTGAATTATGGTAGTAATCAACTGTGCTACAGGTACTATTGACGAATATGTACCTTCAGCCGAACGCCCCTGGAATGAGACCCGGGCCAAACACCTGTACCGGAGGCTCGGGTTTGGTGGGAACCAAGCTCAGATAGAAGCAGCACTCTCCCAATCACCTACAGATCTCGTGGACGCCCTCATCGATGAAGCGATCACCATGCCTTTTACCGATGAACCTGAATGGGCCAACTGGACCTTTGCCGATTATGGCGGAACCCAGGAAGCTTTTTTTGAACAACAATCCGAACAATTCGTGGAGTGGGTTATCGCCTGGGTAAAAGATATGCACGATAAAGGATTCCGTGAAAAACTGTCCCTGTTCTGGCACAACCACTTCGTGACCCGTGCAGAGGCCTATATCTGCCCATCCCACATGTTCCGTTATCACAGATTACTACAACAATACGCTCTTGGGAACTTCAAAGAGTTTGTCAGCGAAATTGGGTTGACCCCGGCAATGCTCGTTTTCCTTAATGGAGTAGAAAATTCTTATGTTAGTCCTAATGAGAATTACGCCCGCGAATTGTACGAATTATTTACAATGGGGCAGGATAACAATTACACCCAGACCGATATTGAAGAAACCGCACGTGCCCTCACTGGCTGGAACGGATATTTTGAATTTTGTGACGATATTGAATTTCTGCCGTTGCTTCATGACACTAATGACAAGACCATTTTTGGTGAGACAGGCAACTGGGGATATGATGATGTTATCAATATTCTTTTTGAGCAACGCCAGATGGAAATTTCCACTTTCATTTGCGACAAGCTTTACCGCAATTTTGTCCATCCCGATGGTAGCGAAGAGATCGTGACCGAGTTGGCAGCAACCTTCCGTGACAATAACTGGGAATTGGCTCCAGTGTTCAGACAGATGTTCAAAAGCGAGCACTTTTTTGATGATTATATCATTGGCACTTTGGTAAAGAACCCTGCTGATTTTGTCATCGGAATGTTCAAGCCGTGCAATTTTGAAACCAATGATGGGTTATTAGAAATTTCTGCCTACCTGATCTATGGCCTTGGTCAGGAGCTGTTCAATCCTGTAGATGTTGCCGGCTGGCCCGGAAATCGTACCTGGATCAATGGAACGACCCTTACAGGCAGATGGCAGTCAGCCGATCTGGTCCTTGGTACATTGTTCCAGGAATTACCTCAGACACTCGTAGATTTTGCCTGGACCCTGGCCGGAGATGCAACGGATCCCGCCTTTGTTACACAGAAAATAATTGATCACCTGGTACCTAACGGACTTAATACGCCTGATGCATACGATACGGCAACGGAGGTCTTTAAATGGGAGGTTCCCCAGAATTATTATGATCTGGAGTTATGGAACCTCAATTGGGAAACAGCACCTGCTCAGGTAGCTTTGCTGTTGCAGCACCTTTCCCGTTTACCAGAATTTCAATTGCAATAACCATTTTTCAAAGGCGTAAAATTCAAATAAAATGAATCATAAGAAATCAAAAAATAAAATACGTTTCGGAAGCGCTCTCGAACACGGCAAAGCCCATAGCCGTGATCACAGCAGATGGAGCCGCCGAAGCTTTCTCCGCAATGTAGGTATTGCGGGTGGTATGTCCATGATGTTGGGTAAAATGCCCGTTACAGCACTTGCGGAATCTCCACTGGGAAAAGCATTGCTCAATAATGAAGGTGACAGAATACTCGTTCTTATTCGCCTTAAGGGTGGAAACGATGGTCTGAACACGATCGTTCCTGTATTTGATTATGGAACCTACCAGTTTTATCGTCCACAACTGAGGATTCCTCAAAATGACGTGATCATGCTGGATGATAAATTTGGGATGCATCCCCAGATGAATTCACTGAATAATCTCTGGCAGGATGGGAAAATGAAGGTCGTAAACAGTGTTGGGTATGATGATCAGAATCTTTCTCATTTCCGTTCGACAGATATCTGGTCCTCCGGTAGTGATGCGGACGAAAACGATACCAGTGGATGGATGGGGCGGTTCCTGGAAACACAATTCCCTGATTTTGTAACCGACCCTCCAACGACACCCCCTGCTGTTCAGATCGGTGGCGCCGGGAATATTATTTTCAATAACAGTGATCTCACCAACATGGGACTCATCGTGAGTAATCCGGATCAATTGTACGAAATTGCTCAGACCGGCCAGTTGTATGATCCCCTGGATGTGCCGGAATGTTATTATGGGGAACAACTGACTTATTTGAGGACAGTGGCAAATAGTGTTTTCAATTATGCGGAAACGGTAGCCGAAGCCTATAATAATGCCACTAATAGTGTGGAATACACTACCTCCCTTGGCAATCAGCTGGCTCTTGTGGCGCGTCTCATAAAAGGTGGTCTTGGTACACAACTGTACATGGTAAATATTGACGGGTTTGATACCCATGCCAACCAGATCGATGACCATGCCAATTTGTTGTACGATGTTTCTGAAGCGGTCAATTCCTTCTTCCAGGATCTGGAGACTACTGATGATGCCAAGAGAGTTTTGGGAATGACTTTCTCTGAATTCGGTAGAAGAATAGAAGAGAATGCCAGCCAGGGAACGGATCACGGAGCTGCGGCACCAATGATGTTATTTGGCGAAGGCTTGAACGGCAACGGAATCCTTGGAGCAGATCCGGATATGGAGAATCTAGACCCTGTAGGAAACTTGCAACATGATGTTGATTTTCGATCCGTTTATGCAACTGTTTTGGAAAACTGGCTGTGTCTCGATCCAAATGTTGTTAATGATGTGCTAGGAGAAGATTTCGAACGTCAGGATCTCGGCCTGGATTGCAACACAGTATCTACTTATGATCCGGGGGTACAAAATATCGGATTGAAACTGGCTTATGATCATGGGCAGGTCATCATCAGTTATGACCTTCCGGAAGCCATGCCGGTTACGGTTAGGATATTTGATGTGCTTGGCCGTCCGGTAGAAAAATTATTTGAAGGTCATCAGACCTTTGGTACTCACCAGCATGTTTTCCAGTCTCGTCAGGCGAGAATTGCAGCTGGAATTTATGTGGTGAGCGTTCAGGCGGGGCGCCAGATCTTCAGTCAGAAGATGAAGGCGGGGTTTTAGGGGTGCTGGTTGCTAGTTACTGGTCCCGACTCTTCGTGTGCATTCGAATTATATTCTCATTCGGGATGTCTCTAAGCTCCATTTCTGGTTTTTGTAAGAAATACTATTTCTGAGAGAAATAGTATTTCTTTCCCCTGTTTAATTCCACAAATACGTCCAAAACACAAATCCTATCAGAGTGGACCCAATGGCAGCTATGAAAATGAATAGGCCATAGGTTCTGATCTGTTCTTCGAAGGTATAATATCGAGTGCCTTCAAAATCCACACTTTTCCCTTGCCAGTAATACCAACCCATGCCAATAGCAGGGATGATGGCGAGAAACAGGACCAAAAATCCACCGACCATACCAAGGATCAAATAAATGATTGGCCAGGCGATATGAGGGTTTCTTCCCTTGTGGATTTCTGCAAGTCTTTTTTCTTTGAGGTATTTGATATAATTGTCATCGACAGGTTCGCCTTGTTGCTGAAGTCTGATCCTGGCTGTGGCTATAGCTTCTGCACTCCATTCATCAGGGTTGGTGAGAATATCAAAAAGTTCTTCTTTGGTAAAGTCATCCAGTATTTCGTAATACTCTCCCTTTTTGGCTTCGATATCCTTTTCTAATAACTGATTGACTGTGGAAAAATCACTGGCCAGTATTTTCAGGGCAATATTAGGCTGGATGGAGTTTCCGATGATGGAGCCGTCCAGAAGGTATTCGCCTTTTTCGAGTTTGTAGGGAATCTTGTTAGCATCAAGGATAGTAACGAAATCCTTTGCGATGCTTTCATGGGTGAACATGCGGTAGGTTTCGAACCCTTTAGATGGCAGTTCATTGTTGTTCTTGTCAATAAAGTCGTCGTCAAGGATGTCTTTCATATTTGCTGGAGTAGTTGGCTGATTTTAAATATGGAAACAGTTTATTTGGGGGGAGGTTTAAAAAAAATAATCAGAGTATAAGGACAGAATCAATATGAAATAAATATAATCATTTGGCAAATGGTTTTAACCACAGGGTTCACTGGGAAGGCACAGAGGACACCGGGGAATAACGGAAATTGCTCCTTTACCAACTATATTCCCATTTTTGGCTAAAAGCTGAGTAACAAAGTTACGCAAAGAAACAAATTCTCCGCGGTACTCTGCGCTTCTTGGCGAAACTCTGCGGTACGACCCTCTGCGTTCTCCGCTTCCTCCACTTACCAGGCCACAAATTCCGTCCGACGATTCAACTTCCGCCCGGATTCACTTTCGTTGTCAGAGATGGGTTGAGATTCGCCAAATCCTTTGAATCGAAGCCTTTCTTCCGAAATACCTTTTTCAATAAGGTAAGTATAAACCGTTTCTGCTCTCGCTTCTGAGAGTTCCAGATTATCTTCTTCACTGCCGATATTATCCGTATGACCGTTGATCTGGATTTTTAGGTCCGGATTTCCGGAAAGCAAGTTGACCAATCGGTCGAGTTCTGAGGTTGACTGTTCCTGAAGATTGGCTGATCCGGTTTCGAAGAAAACATTTTTAAGAATAACTGCCTTTTGGGAACTTGTGTCCACGGCAACCATTGTCTTTGGGATGGGTTGTAATTCGATATAAACCAAATAAGGTTCCTCGATCGTGCCAGCATCTTTCAATGAACAATTCTCGGAATGAAAAAGGAATTTTTCCTTGGAAACAT
>QQUB01000623.1 GCA_008501835.1 Bacteroidota bacterium | reverse complement strand
TTCGAGGAAGTTAACCTCTACATAAGAAATCATAGGAATTGTTGCTGCACTTTGTGCATAAACCAGACCTGAATTACCAACTTCATGATAGAACCATGTAGTTCCGTCAGTGTACATGAAAAGATCACGTCTTGGGTCATCCATCATCAGATCAACAAAATATTGACCCATGATCAATGTTTGAGGTCTTTCCACACCAAATTGGTCCAATGACCAGTTATCAATACCGATACCGGTACCAAAAGTGAAGTTAGGCTGCTCATCCAAAGAAGTGAAAGCTGAACCCAGAAGCGTCAATACAGTAGAAGCGGCATTGCCTTCTCTTTTCTGCAAATGCATCTGATAACGAGCTTTCAAAGCGTAAGCAGTTTTGGTCCATG
Source organism: Bacteroidota bacterium (assembly GCA_008501835.1). Lineage (GTDB taxonomy): Bacteria > Bacteroidota > Bacteroidia > Chitinophagales > Saprospiraceae > BCD1. The sequence continues at coordinate 12,612 of QQUB01000623.1, read as the reverse complement.
CATCAGCGTCACCATCAAAGATCAGGTCACCACCGGCATAACCGGTACCAGATCCCAAATCACTGATTGCATCATCCAACATTGCCTGAACGCCTTTATAAACATCTTCTTGCTTGTCATAAGCAGGCTTAAGGTTTTCAGTTCCCAACAATGCTTGTGAATAAGGAATATCTCCAAAGAAAGAAGTCAATAAACCATACTCACTTGCCATGATCACTTTAGCAACACCTGAATAGAAGGTTGCTCCTTCTTCAGCTGCCTTGTCCATCAATACCTTGCAACTTCTCAACACCCCGGTATACATAGCAAATCTCCAATAGTTGTTGAAGGCATCCTGTCCGATAATATAAGTGGTATACTGTACCTGCTGAGCGTCGAATCCTTCATACTGCTGCATGATGATTCCGGCCATACGTCCAGGTGTAGCTCCTTTGTTAAAAGAAAACTGCGACTGGATCTCCGGCAGCATCAGCTGCATGTCAACCTCGCTCAGCTGCGTGGGATCAACATTGATCTCCTCGAATGTTTCTTCTGAGCACGCTGTGGTCAGAAAAACAGCCAAAATTATAAGTGAAAAATATTTTAAGAATTTCATATTTAGCTACTGTTTTGAATTAATTAAAAGGTTAACTTAACTGTGGCTGAGTAACTCTTCGCGTTTGGCATATTGAAATAATCCAGACCAAAACCATTTGACGTACCTGTCAAGTTGGTTTCAGGATCAATACCTGGATAGTCAGTGCTCAACCATAAGTTTCTTCCTGTCAAAGTGATATCAACACCTCCGATGAATGTACCTGAAAGCATTGAACTAGGCAATGAATAACCTAAGGTCAATTCTCTCAATCTGATCCATGAAGTGTCAAAAATATTCATTTCAGAGTAGCCGAAACCGTATCTTACTCTATAATAGCTACCTAAACCATTTGCTGGATCTGCTAATGCAACTGCAGTAGAGTTCTGCTCATATTTAGGATCTTCTGCAGTTCCTGTGTTAACGACACCGTCAAATACAACAACGTCATTTCTTTCAGCTGCAGATTGTTCTGTCATACCGAAGTATCCCATTACACCACAAGTACCACACCACATATCACCTCCCTGACGGAAGTCTAACAAGGCAGAAAGAGTAACACCTTTGAAAGAGAAGGTATTACGTACACCCATAGTCCAATCCGGGTTAGGATCACCAAGGATTTGTTTTTCCGGGCTTGCTAATGGCCAACCGTTGGCATCAATGATCAAAGTACCGTCGTCAGTTCTTTGGAAACCGTCACCCCAGATGGAACCGAAAGGCTGTCCAGGAATAACTACAGACTGAGTAGAAGTAAATCCAGCCAAGAAAATGTTATCAACACCTTCTGCCAATTCTTCTACAGTATTTTCCATAGCTGTGAAGTTAACAGTAATGTCCCAGTTGAAGTTGTTACCTCTTACAGGAGAAACATCACCAATGATCTCCCATCCTTTGTTACTGATAACTCCAGCATTCTGGATTACACTGGTAAATCCAGTAGAAGAAGGAAGCTGAACACTAATGATCTGGTCTTTTGATTCAGAATTAAAGTAGGTTACGTCCAAACCTACTCTACCTTTCAGGAATTTGAATTCACCACCAACTTCCCAGGTAGTAGTTGTTTCAGGAACGATCTTGTCGTTACCCAATCCTGTATTTCTTTCAAATGCATTAGTTCCAAATGATGGGAAGGTAATACCGGAAATAAATCCATCACCACCTGAGAATGCTTGTCCGAAATAGTTAGCTGTTGCATAAATAGGTGCATCGTTACCCACAACCCCGTAAGATGCTCTCAGCTTAGCGTAAGAGAGGATTGGGTTAGCCTGCATCTGCAATGCTTCAGTAATCGCGAAACCTAAACTGGCAGAGTAAGACTGGAAAGTATTGTTATCCGCTGGAAGAGAGGAAGACCAGTCATTTCTTGCAGTCAAGTTCAGGAATAAGTAATCTGAGTAGTTGAAGTCAACAGTACCGTAAACACCGAAAAGTCTCTTACGGCTGATACCTTCAAACGCTGTAATATCCGCAGCATTACTGATATGGTAGAAGTTAGGTGCAGATAAAGTAGCACCATCTGAACCATGGCTGTAGAAATCAGTAGCAAATGAGTTAGCTCCAACAGTTGCTGCCACACCAAAGTTGTCTGAAATATCTTTTCTGAAAGACAACAAGAGGTCTGTGTTCAGGTCAGTGTTTGAATAGAAACGCTGTGAAACGCTACCCACACTACGTCCTGGATTGATATCCAGAGCACCATTTCTTCTGTCAGTATAGTGGTCAACACCTGTCTTCAATGTCAGGTTCAACCAATCAGTGAACTCATATCCCAAAGAAACGTAACCAATAATACGGTTTACGTCATCTACAGATGGGTTTTTGTTCACTACCCAGTAAGGATTGTCATAGATACCCGCACGGTAAGAACGCTGGCGGCCATCAGCCAATACATAACTGGAAGGATCATCGGCAGCTTCTTGTCCGATTTTACCATTACCAATGTCGAAAGTAGGTGTATTTCTCAACAAACCAAGCATCACACCCTGAATGTTAGAACCTCTTTGTACACGGAAACCTCCAGAGTTAACGTAGTTAGCAGACATAGAAGCTGTCAATTTTTCTGTCAGGCTTGCATCCGCTTTTACTCTGAAAGAAGTACGCTTAAAGGTTGCATTAGGTACAATACCATTGCTCTCCAACTGTCCGGCTGAAATGAAGTAACGTACGGCATCCGTACCACCGGAAACAGAAGCGTTCAGGTCATAAGTATTACCGTTAACGAAGAAGTCAAAAGCATCATAAGCATTGGCAGGAACACCATTTCCGGTACCTGCAGCTACCAATTGGCCATTAACGTCATAGTCATACTCAGAACCATCATACTCAAGATCTGCAATCGCAGGTCCCCAGCTGAATCCTTCCCCTGTATGAGGTCCTCTCCAGATAGGTACACCACCTGATGGACGTCCCTGAGCATAAGTGGACTGACGCTCTGGCACTTTGTTCATCTGGTCAATACTGTAACGAGCTGTAATATTAACAACTGGTTTACCTTTCTGACCTGCTTTAGTAGTGATTACGATAGCACCGTTTGCAGCACGTACACCATAAAGTGCAGTAGCGGAAGGCCCCTTCAATACTGTGATAGAAGCAATGTCGTTAGGGTTGATATCGATGGCACGGTTAGCCTGGTCAATACCACCAACACCGTTTCCGATCTCAGAGTTGTTAATTGGTACACCATCCACAACAAAGAGTGGACTGTTTGTACGTCCGATGGATACATTACCACGGATACGAATAGAAGAAGATGCACCAGGTGAACCTGCAGAACTAGTTACAGAAACCCCGGCAACTTTACCGTTCAGGGCATCCACGAGGTTCGTTTCCTTAGAAGAAACAACCTCATCTGGCTCAACATTCTGAACGGCATAACCGATCTGTCGTTTATTGGCTTCGAGACCAACAGCAGTTACCACAATTTCCTCAAGCACAGCACCCTCTAGCAGTATAACGTCAACAACGTCAGATGCTCCGATAGCTATTTCTTGAGTTTGGAAACCAGTATAACTGAAAACGAGAGTATTACCTCCTTCAGGAACCACAAGGGTGTAGTTGCCATCAAAATCGGTAACGGTACCGGTGCTGGTACCTTTAACGAGAACGCTTGCCCCAATCAGGGATTCGCCATTGTCGTCAGTAATTTTCCCGCTGATAGTCCTCTGCGCCAGCATCGTGCCAACGCTAAAGAACACCAGCATCAAAACTAGTGTCAATTTTTTCATACTAATCCAAATTTTGTTTAAAATAGAAAGTCCAAAATAGACTATTCGTCAAAAATAGCCTAATATTTTTATTTAAATTTTCTTAAGGAAAATTTAACACTTCAGTCTTTTGGTCGATAAAAAAGTGTTGTTAGTCGGATGATTGGCTTTGGGAAAACGATCGGTCAGAAGAGTTCGCTGCCTTTTGGTTAAGAAATTTAACATATGATTCAAGTAACAGCAAAATTAATTTTAGGTTTAAAATTCAAAAATTTTTTATTCACTTTTTAGCAACACACATCCGTCAATTAACAAATTTCCATTAGAATTTCTTTTAATATTATCAGCATAATAAACTTCCAGCAGCAATTGCTGAAAGGCAAATTCAGCCTGAAATTTCATCTGGTATTTTTTCCATTCTTCATGATCAATCACCCCTGTTTCAGCAAGCATGATCTTTTGTTTTTGAACCATACCATAAATTCTTAGGATCACAGGAGCAGTATAATTGGCATTTTGCATAGTGGTTGCATCTATTGACCTGTAATATTGATTACTGGCTAAAAATACCGTAAAAATATATTGCTTTCCTATTTCCAACGGAGCATTCAACTCCTGCCCCATTATTTCCCAGGTCTCATTTGACCTTGTTACCAACCCGACAAAATGATCCCCATGAGCTGCCGGTCTTGATACATCAAAAAAATTACTTGTACTACTGTGAACATCCGGAGGAGAGTGCCTGACAAATCCATAATTGATCCATCCCATTGGAACAGTAGATAATAATGCCTTCCCGTCCTGCTCAAATGAACCATTATTCAGGATGTTCTCAGGTTGCCCCGCTAAGGTGCAAGCCAAAAAAAGACAAATAATAAAAACGGGGGTTTTCATTTGTTTATTTTTATTTGATGGCCTCCAATAAAATATACTCCTCCTCAAAAGTCCTGCCTGCCAACCGGACCCCGGAGCACCGGCTTTTTATTTAATCGAATCTTTCAACTTTTGCTCGTTGACTTCAATAATATCCGTAGTATCTTTTTTATTCTTTGTGTTTTCTGATTTGGCCTTCAATTCATTCTCCTTTATTTCAATCTCCTCCAACATACCACTATACAATCGTTTCAGGTCGGCAGGCCGGTTTCTAAGTTCTCCCAACAGCTCCTCCAACTGCTGCCGCTCAATTTCATGAATTTCAGCTACCTGATTCATATAGACCTCTTTCATGCTGTCCTTCACCACCCTGCCTAGCGTTTGCAAAGCCGCTTCCGAAATATGGACATCTATGAGGATGTTAATGATCTTTTCGTCAGAAAAAGGTAAGGGCTCTTCGATTTCCTTAGGACTACAGGAAGCTAATACTGAAAAAAGTATCAGAACAACTGAGCCAATCTTAATATACTTTAACATGAAAATTATTTGTGTTTAAAATATTGTTTGGGGTAATGAAAGGCAACCACGCTGGCTGTGGAAGGATTAAAGTCTTTCCAGTGATCAATTTCTGCTTCAACCACAACGATGCCACAGGTAGGTACATTCATGATGGGTTGATCATTATATTTATTGGCAAAGCTGGTAAATGTCGGGTTATGACCAAAAACACAAACTTCCACTAAATCATCTGACAATGACTGGACAATATCTACTATATCCGAAGGGAAAGCATCATAAATATTGGAATCCTTACGTATATCATCCACAGGAATCTCAAAAGCTTCTGCAAAAAAACTTGCGGTGGTAAATGCTCTCTTTGCAGGACTTGATACTAAAAGGTCCGGTGAAGCTCCGGTTTTCAGTAATAATTTTGCCATAAATGGGGCATCCCTAAAACCTCTTTTATTAAGAGGCCTCTTACGATCAGTGAGCGTAGGATTCGCCCAGCTGGATTTAGCATGGCGAATGATGTATAGCTTTTTCATCTGTAAAAAAATTCAATAATATATGAAATGGAAATGATTACTGAACTTTTTAACGGATGTAACCACTTCGGTTTCGCAAAAGATTTTATTAATCCTTATAAAATGTTAGCTTAAAAAATCTTTTACTCATTTCATTTAATCAGGTATAATTCTGTTCAATTAACGTTCTCATAGACTTCGTAAATATAATCTTACATATTTTATCAGGAAAATTTTTCTGCCAAAACTATCCAGGTACGGTTTTATTGTCGAAATTTGGCACCACTTGAAAAGACTAATTTGAGTTACAGGTTGCGGGTTGCTGGTTAGGTCAGTCGTATGATTAATTCTACCTTATATATATAGGTCAACAAAAAAATATGGATTTTAAAGACAAAATAATCTGGATAACAGGAGCTTCATCGGGAATCGGAGAGCATCTGGCATATGCTTTCGCCAAAAAAGGAGCCAAACTTGCGCTAACCGCAAGAAACATGGAGGCCCTGGAAAGAGTAAAACAGAACTGCGGTTCGGATACAGAAGTACTAATCTTCAAAATGGATGTGTCTGAATTCGAATCTGCTATTCCTGCTGCTGAAAAAATCGTCCAGCATTTTGGTGTAATTGATATCCTTATTAATAATGCTGGTATTTCTTTAAGAGCTCTGGCCAAGGATACGCTTTTGGAGGTTGATCAAAAAATTATGGATGTTAACTTCATCGGTACTGTCGCGGTTACCAAGGCGGTTTTACCCTATATGATTAAGCAAAAATCAGGGCAAATTGTGGCTATGAGCAGCCTCACCGGAAAATTTGGCACCAAATTCCGTTCCACCTATGCTGCCTCAAAACATGCACTGCATGGCTTTTTCGATTCCCTGCGAATGGAACTCATGGAGGACAATATCCATGTAACCATATTATGTCCTGGATTCGTACACACCAATGTCAGTAAAAATGCCCTGACTGCTGATGGCGGCAAGCACAACAAAATGGATGAAGGCCAGGCAGGCGGATATTCCGGACCGGAATTCGCGGAAATTGCCCTCAGGATCATCGCAGCTAAAAAACACGAAGCCGTCATTGCAGGTAAAGAAAAACTGGCCGTTTATCTTAAACGTTTTTTCCCGTCACTGCTAACCAGGGTCTTAAGTAAAAGGCAATCTGCCTAAGCATTAAGGCAGCTGAGGAATCAGGAATTTATCAACCAAACCTTTAACAGGTTGTTAATTACTAAGGGGAATTGGGATTATTTGAGGTTTTGCCGTTATTTTTACTGGCAGAAAAAGAAAAAAGGAAAATTGGCAGGTAAACTATTAAATATCATTTTGGCATTTTTGGTCATCACAAGCTCAACCGGCTTTGTGATCAACCAGCACTATTGCCAGGGTGAATTGAAAGGTACCGCTTTTATGGTCAAAGCCAAGACCTGCCATGACAGTGCATCGGAGTCTGAGCAGTCCCTTCACTTGGCGGATATGCCAGCCAACTGTCCCATGCACCAAACCAGCAAATCGTCCTCCTGTGAAGAAAAGAAGGGTTGTTGTAATGATGAGACCGAATTTGTAAAGCTGGATATAGACCAGGAAATTAGTTCTTTAAAACTTCCCGAGATCAGCATTCCGGTAATTTCTGCCATTTTGGTTTTCAGTTACCAATTGAATTACCTGAGTCCGGAACTATCTCCCGTTCCATACCTAAACTACAAACCGCCATTGATCGTCTGTGACCTTCCCGCTTCGTTACAGACATTCTTGCTTTAGCTATAACTGTTTGAATAAAACCTCTCGGTACATCTGTTACCGCTGAGGCTGTTTTCGTTTGCCCGATCCGAAAATATTATTTGAATCGGCATTTCATTAGAAATTTCAAACAGCACAGAAATGTTAAACAGTACCATTCGCTTTTTTCTCAACAATCAGGTTGCTGCCTGGCTTTTATTTTTTGGTTTCCTGGGATGGGGACTTGCAACTGCCCCCTTTGACTTTAATCTTCCCTGGCTACCCAAAGACCCTGTGGCAGTAGACGCTATCCCTGACATTGGGGAAAACCAGCAAATCGTTTTCACAAAATGGCCGGGCCGTTCCCCTCAGGATGTCGAGGACCAAATCAGTTACCCGCTAACCACTGCCCTTTTAGGCATTCCCGGAGTAAAAACCATCAGGAGTAATTCCATGTTCGGATTTTCCAGTGTGTACGTCATTTTTAATGATGATGTGGATTTTTACTGGAGCCGGAGCAGGATATTGGAGAAACTCAATGCTTTGCCACCAAATACCTTGCCTGAAGGCATTCAACCTTCCTTGGGGTCGGATGCTACAGCCCTGGGGCAGATTTACTGGTACACCCTGGAAGGTCGTGATGAAAATGGAGATCCAACCGGAGGATGGGATCTTCATGAACTCAGGTCCATTCAGGATTTTTATGTCAGGTACGGGCTTTCCTCAGCTGATGGTGTTTCAGAAGTAGCTTCAATAGGGGGTTACGTACGAGAATACCAGATTGATGTGGATCCGGATGCGATGAAAGCTCAGGGAGTTTCTTTAGCTCAGGTAATGACTGCCGTAAAAAACAGCAACCTCGATATTGGTGCTCAAACCCTCGAAATTAATCAGGTAGAATATTTTGTAAGAGGCCTGGGGCATGTCAAAAACATCAGTGACATTGAGGAGAGTGTAATCCTGGAACGAAATAATGTCCCTGTAAGGATTAAAGACATTGCCCGGGTAAACCTGGGACCACAGACCCGGCGAGGTGCGCTGGACAAATCAGGTGCAGAGGCTGTTGGCGGTGTTGTCGTTGCCCGGTATGGGTCCAACCCAATGCAAGTCATAAAAAATGTGAAGAAAAAGATCGCTGAACTGGAACCCGGGTTGCCTCAGAAAACATTAGCTGATGGCACGGTTTCCCAGATCAAGATAGTCCCCTTTTATGACCGGACCCAACTGATCAATGAAACGCTCGGAACTCTTAAGGAAGCCCTGACCCTGGAAATTCTTATCACCGTGATCGTGGTTATCCTCATGTTATTGAACCTTAAATCGTCATTGTTGGTTTCCGGAACACTTCCGCTGGCTGTATTGATGGTATTTATTGCCATGAGGTATTTTGGGGTGGATGCCAATATTGTTGCCCTTTCAGGAATTGCTATAGCCATTGGGACTATGGTGGATATGGGGATCGTGCTTACAGAAAGTATTATCAACCGGATGAAATCGGCCCCTCCGGATGAACCCGTTCTGACATCAATTTATGAAGCAACCACGGAAGTGGCCTCCGCAGTTGTAACAGCAGTTGCCACAACGATCGTCAGTTTCCTGCCGGTTTTCACCATGGAAGCGGCAGAAGGAAAATTGTTTAAACCTCTGGCTTTTACCAAAACCTTTGCGCTCATGGCTTCAATAGTGGTAGCCATAACGGTTTTACCCAGTATGGCTTCCGCCCTGTTCTCCATGAAATCAGCCAGACAATCCGGCAAACTGATTCTCAACGGTATTTTGATGTTAGGAGGAGGAATTCTATTTTGGCAGTACGGACAAAATTGGGGAATATTTGTCCTCATGGTAGGCCTTGTAGAGCTCATTTCAAATTTCATTGAAATCAGGGTAAGTGAGTCCACTTCTTCTGCAATCAGAATTCTGAAAAACATTTTTTACGGTGTGGTCATAACCTGGTTCCTGGCTTATGTCTGGATGCCTCTTGGGGTTTCAAAGAGCGTTTGGATCAATTTTATTTTTGTGGCTTCCATCGTCGCACTTTTGATAACCTTCTTTTTCCTGGTAATCCATTTCTATGAAAAGATATTAGGTTTTCTGTTACGCATAAAAATTGTTTTTCTGATCATTCCTGCCTTGCTGGTTTGGTCAGGGTTGAGAATCATGCAAAATACCGGAGAAGAATTCATGCCTTCTTTGGATGAAGGATCATTCCTACTAATGCCTACCTCCATGCCCCATTCTGGCATGCAGGAAAATATCAAAAATCTCAGATTACTGGATATGGCTGTAACCGCCATTCCTGAAATAGAAACAGTCGTGGGAAAACTTGGAAGAGTAGAAAGTGCTCTGGATCCGGCACCCATATCCATGTATGAAAATGTGATTTTGTATAAATCAGAATACAAAACTGATGAAAAAGGGCACAGAGCCAGATTCAAAGTTGACAAAGACGGTAATTTCATCAAAGATGGACAGGATGAACTTATTCCTGATGAAAATGGCCAGTATTTCCGACAATGGCGTGATCACATAATCAGTCCTGATGACATCTGGGAGGAGATCATCAAGGTGACCAAATTGCCAGGGGTCACTTCTGCGCCCAAATTACAACCTATTGAGACCAGGCTGGTCATGTTACAAACGGGGATGCGGGCGCCTATGGGAATTAAAATTTTCGGGCCAGACCTCTCCACCATTCAGTCCTTTGGGATTGAACTGGAAAATTATTTGAAAGCGGTGGAGGGTGTAAAGGATGCCGCTGTATTTGCAGACCGTATCGTTGGCAAACCCTACCTTGAGATAGCCTTAAACCGAAACAATATCAGCCGCTATGGATTGTCGGTTGCTGCTGTTCAAAGCCATATTCAATCTGCCATCGGTGGTATGAAAATGACGGAGACCGTTGAAGGCAGGGAACGGTATCCCATCCGGGTACGCTACCCTCGTGAGTTAAGACAGGACCCTGATGCGATCAAAAACATTTTGGTCACCACTCCCTCTGGCAATCAGATTCCTTTGGGCTCTCTGGTTACACTTCAGTACGAACAAGGTCCCCAATCCATAAAAAGTGAAAATGGCTTTTTAATGGGTTATGTGCTTTTTGATAAAGAAGACGGATATGCTGAAGTAGACGTAGTCAATAGTGTTAGAGATCATCTTGAAGCCAATATCACCTCCGGCAATCTAAAGGTTCCGCCGGGTATAAACTACAGATTCGCCGGAAATTTTGAACAACAAGTAAGAGCCAGTAACAGATTAAAAGTGGTGATCCCTGTAGCGCTGTTAATCATTTTCCTAATCCTGTATTTTGAATTCCGTTCCGTGGCAGTAACCTCCATGGTTTTCACCGGGGTATTCGTAGCCTTTGCAGGAGGTTTTATTATGATCTGGCTATATGGCCAGTCCTGGTTTATGGATTTTAATGTCTTTGGAACCAACATGCAGGACCTGTTGGGTATAAAGCCCCTGAACCTAAGTGTGGCAGTCTGGGTCGGATTCCTGGCCTTGTTTGGTATTGCAACGGATGATGGTGTTTTGGTGGCTTCTTTTTTAAAAAACAGTTTCAAAAAGAATGACCCAAAAACTATCCCGGAGATCCGGGCAGCAGTGATTGAAGGAGGTAAAAGAAGAGTCCGCCCGGCAATGATGACCTCGGCGACAACCATCCTCGCTTTGTTGCCGGTTTTGACATCTACTGGCCGCGGGGCAGATATTATGATCCCAATGGCTATTCCTTCATTCGGAGGAATGGTGCTTGCAGTGATCACGATGTTCGTAGTGCCAGTGCTGTATTCGGGATGGGAAGAGCTGAAGCTGAAGTGGAGGAAGTTTTGAAAAATGGAATAACCAAGGTTTTGACTTTGCCGCGCCTCTGGGGAAAGAAAAACGAAACCTTTTTAAAAAGAAATAATATGAAACTTAAAATAATTTTTTATCTGCTTGTCTTCCAACTGGTTCAGAACCATTTGCCGGGGCAATCATTGCAGGAATTACAGGCACTTGCTCTGGAATACAACTTCGGCATCAAGTCCCTCAAACAGGAATATGCTTCCTCTTTAGAGCGGATCGGCCAGGTCAGTGATCTTCCTGATCCCGAGGTCAATGCCGGTTTTTTTGTTTTACCTCCGGAAACAAGATTAGGCCCTCAACGGGTTGTATTGGGAGCTTCCCAAATGCTGCCGTGGAAAGGAACAATTCCTGCCAGGGAAGCACTGGTTTCCAGTAAGGCCAGTGAGAACCTCCACAGAATTGACAAGGAGCAGCTCAAGGTGCTTTATAATGTTAAAGTTGCTTATTTAAAACTTTACGAGTTAATAAAAACAAAGGAAATTATTAAGGAAAAAATCCCATTGTATAAGACTCTGGAATCTTTGACCCTGGTTAAAACGGAAAGCGGAAAAGCTGTCCTTTCTGATGTATTACTGGTGCAGTTGAAAATACGCGAGTTGGAACAACAGTTGAAAATTATCGACAATCAAAAAGCCAAGTCAATGGCAGCAATTAACAGCACGATTGGCCGTCCAGTTAACACTGAAATTCGAATAGATTCAAGTTTTCTCAAAGCTGAACCTTTTGCATCCAAATCAGCCATTACAAATTCCGTCAGTGAAAACCATCCTTCCATTAAACTTTTGCAATCCCAACAGGAAACTGCTCAAAGGTCAATTGATCTGAATGTTTTGAATGGAAAACCATCCATAGGAGTAGGACTGGATTACATTCTGGTAGGAAAAAGGGACGATTTATTTCCTGAAAATAACGGTAGGGATATTTTGATTCCAAAGGTGAAAATGAAAATTCCCTTGTATCGAAAAAAGTATACTGCCAAAACTCAGGAGGAGCAATTGAAGATTGCCGCTCTTGAGCACAAAACAGCAGACGTTCAACTGGAATTTTCTGCTCTTATAGAACAGGCATTTACTGATTTTGAAGATGCAGAGCTTAAAATTGAGCTGTATGAAGAGCAAAAGAAATTACTAGAAAGCATCATTGAGATTCAAACGGAAAAGTATAGTCAGTCCGGGAATAATTTTGAAGAATTGCTCAGGCTGGAAAATGATCTGTTAGCTTATGATTTGAAATTATTGAAGGCCATTGTTCAGAGTCATTTAGCTCAGGCTAGAATAGAGAGTTTGATGTTATAAAATTTAACCGCAAAGGTCGCCAGGAAGCGCAAGGAGCACAAAGACGGGACTGGATCGGCCATAAAAAAGTAA
>QQUB01000650.1 GCA_008501835.1 Bacteroidota bacterium | reverse complement strand
CAATCATTACAGCATGGTTGAAACTGGTTCCTCCTTCCGCTACCATCAAATAATACCTGCCATCCCGCTTATAGATATGAGGGCCTTCCACCCAAACACCGCCACAAGCTCCTCGCCAGAGGAAATTACGCTCCCCTGTGAGCGCCCAATTGTCCAGATCAATTTCCTGCAGCCAGATCTCTCCTTCCCCCTGGAAATTAGGATTCTCGGGTGAATGTGGTCCAATATACCATACCTTTCCATCATCATCAAAGAAAATGTCCGGATCAATTCCGGGAGCTCCCTCGAGTACATGTGGCTCAGACCAGGGGCCTTCTATATCTTCGGCAGTGATGATGAAATTGACAAAGTCGGTGGTTTGAGTATCCTCGTGGTAATAAACATTGGTGGTGATAATGTAAAAAGTGCCCTCGTGATACCGAATGGTGGGTGCATGAATTCCGCCGTCTGATTGTACATCTACCAGGTTTACAGCTTCCTGGCATTGTTCAGGGCGGTGCAGGCCGTACCCGACCAATTTCCAGTTAACCAGATCCACGCTTTTGTGAATGGGCAGCCCCGGGAAATATTCGAATGTGGAATTAACGATATAAAATTCATCACCAACCCTGCATATAGAGGGATCTGGGTAACCTCCGGGAATGATGGGGTTGAGGAAGAAGTTTTCCTGGGCAGGTAGTTTGATTATGATCAAACAAAAGACAATGATGAATATTCTGGTCATGAGTCAGCGGTGTTGAGCCATTTAATTTACAATCCTGAATCCATTTATAAAAAACAATAGATCATACGTAAACATAAATGTGGGAGTATATTTGAATTCCATCTTCAGTATTTACCACCTGTAAGCTTTCTACGGAAGGGTAGGGTAAATGTAACTCGAGTTGCGGTGAGGTAATTGATAAAGTGTATTTCTCTTCTTGTTGTTGTTTAAAAGGAATTGGTTTTGAAGGATTCGAATAAAACGCTTTGGCTTTTTGGCCGTTTTGTAAGATAACTTCCTCCTGTTCTTCAAAGAAAGTTTGCTCCGGGTCGGAACTGGTTATGCTGAGTCCTTGCAGTCCGGTATTTGAGCTGCTGTTGATAATAAAATACCGCCAGATAGATTTTCGTGAATCAAAGTTTATCTCATATTCAACAGGTTCTCCTTCATGGCTCAGGTTCTCCATACTTATTACAATCGCTCCTAAGGGAAGCACGGAGAACTGTTGACTGCTGAGAAATAATCTGGTCAATATTGTTTCCCCGGCCCACAGTTCATAATATCCTGATTCGTGTGCACTCATATCAATTTGAACCGTATTGCCAACTATTTTTATTTCCTCTTGGTATTGTTTGCCACTTTCGTCTACAATGAAAAAAGTATCTTTCACTTCCGAATCTAATTGATACGCAAACGCCATAGGTAGAAAGTCAACCTGATCGCTGATACCGGCATAATAATCCATGGAGAGGTTTGTTTTTCCGGGCTCCGATTTAAACAATAAGGTTTTATTTTCAGCTGACAAAGGGAGGTCCGTAAAGTTGATGAATAGCACGTTGTTTAATAGGAGGTAAAATGTTAGAGCAGGCAGGTTTTCAGTTAAGGGATTGTTCGGGTTCTGGGATCGTGTGTAAATGGAAAACCTGTCACCATCCAATTTGATCTGGATCCCATAATGATCCAAATACCTCTGAGTATCAGGCGTCGGAACAATATTCAGGTCATGAAAATTATTTCCCTGATAATACTCGTGGTTGATTTTTATGGTTCCGGCTAATTGGTAAGACCTTATCATTGGGTTCTGTTTTTAAGTTTTCAAAATAGTATCACCTCAGTAAAGTTACATCACCGGCAAAGACTTTTTCCACTCCATTGAGGAATTTTATTCTGATCATATAAACGTAAACACCCTGAATGGCCTGTTCTCCTTCGACGTTGCCGGTCCATCCTTTATAATTAAGTGGATTACTGATATTATTATCCTGAAAAACAAGATTGCCCCAGCGGTCATACACCGAAAAGACTGAAATTTCGGCTACTGCTCCGGTGATAAAACAGGTAAATTCATCATGGATCCCATTGCCATCCGGTGAAAAGACATTGGGAATATAAACGCTGTAATCCGGTATCACCTTTACTTCCACCGAATCCAGTTGATTGCATTCTGCATTATTACTTACATTCAGGAAAAGCCATTCGGAATTTGCTGGTTGAATTAATGAAACAACTGGACTTTCACTGAGCACGCTCCCGGTACTATTGGTCCAAAGAAATTGAGTGAAAACAGGATCGTAAAAGAGGGGCTCCAGAGTGATACTTTGCCCCAGATCAATGAATTGTGTTTCCGGCAACTCCATTCCAAGGCCAGTCCCTACTCCTGTCAGATGCAGGGTAATCAAACTGTCACAACCATTGGCATTGACCAGGGTAGTTTCGAAAGTGCCTGCTTCATAGGTGAAAATATCATGAAAGGAATAGTCATCGCCTAAACAGAAGGTGTCCTGAATGGAAGCATAAGTGTTTTCCAGAACTTCGAGGGTTATCTGCAAAACAGAATCACAGCCGTCTTCAGCCTCCAGCCAAATTTCATGGAATCCGGAAGTGGAAAGCGTGTCTGTTCCAATCATTATATAGTCATTTTCGCAAATGCTTGCTGAGGTTGATTCATAATATGGTGGGATCAAGAGATTGTAATTCTCCGAAATATAACAACCTTCCGGAGTGGTAATCATTACAGCATATACACCTTCAGTATTGTCAATGGAAGTAAGTTGTAAAAAGGGATTATTTTGTCCAATCATTGCAATCCCATCCTGATACCACTGGTAAGTATTGGATGCATCAGCAGGAACCTGTAGCACCAGGTCGTTATCACAAATACTTCCTGTAATAGATTCAAAAGGGATCTGGAAATCTGCACTTTTGGCGAGAGTCAGTCTGTCGACGTAAAAATACGGGTCAAGATAATAATTCGGGTTAGTGTTACAACTTGGGCCTAGAACAATAACTTCGTAAGCCTGGCTTGCCGTAAATTCAAAGACCACATTAACCCATTCGTTGGAACCACTTACAAAGGTTTCTCCCAATTGGATATATCCCACGTCATTTAACGGACAACCGATCTGGAAGTTATTACCTCCAAAGGGCAGGTTAGCACAATTAGTTGAAGCGAATAGAGCAATGTTAAAAGATTTGCTCCCAGGCACATTGTCCCGGAATCCAACGAAAAAATCCAGTCGGTAGGAAACCCCTGGTTCCATTGATTCCAACAGACAGGCTCCGACATATTCTTTATAATTGCTGCCTGCCTGGGCTTGTCCATCTCTGAAACCAACACCTCCCTCGCCATCGGGGAATG
>QQUB01000142.1 GCA_008501835.1 Bacteroidota bacterium | reverse complement strand
GGCCACAAGCAGAAGCCGTCATGATGTTTGGCCGTTAATATGATTCCTTTGAGACCGTTCTCTTTACACACCCTTGCCCATTGTTTGCAATCCAATTCTGTTGGGTTGAATGACTCTGGAGTTTCAGCTCCAAGTCCCCATTCCATATTGGTGAAAGTATTCATATTGAAATGAACAAAGGCGTAGAATTCCATTTCCTGCCAGGCCAATTGTCTTTCGGATGGAACTGGCTGAATGGGTGGGGGAGGAGCCGGTTTTGAACAGCTCAGCACCAGGGAAATGGGGAGAAAGATCAAAAAATAGGAATACCTCTTTTCCATAGCAGAATAGGTTGGTTTTATTTGGTGTTAATGTAGGGAAAAAATATGTAAAGGGGGAAGTATTTGGAAAGTTTGAGATGTCCTTTTTATAAGATATTTTCTAATTCTAAACCCATGAAATCCTGGATGAACTGCTGAATGTTATCAAAATGTTTGAATTCACTCACTTCATGAGTTGTCGTGACAATAATGGATCGTGCACCGGCTCTTTTGGCGGCTTCGGCACCTGTTACGCTATCTTCAAAAATCAGGCATTCATTTGGAGCTAAACCCATGGAAGCGGCTGCTATTTCAAAAATCTCCGGGTCTGGTTTGCCTCTGCTGACGCTCTGTGCATCAAATACTCCCGTGAAATATGACCTCAAATCAAGATTTTCCATTACAAAATTTACATTTTCCCTGGGAGCAGCTGTTCCAATGGCCATGGGAATATCAGCGGATTTTAACTCATCAAGGAACCCTGATAATCCAGGCAGCAGTTTAAGTTCAGGTAGAAAGATTTGCCGGTATGCCGCTTCTTTTTCTGCAGAAATCCTGCGCCTTTCCTCAGGAGTAAACCTGTCCCCAAAAATTCTCTTCAGGATTTCTTCATTTATCCCATGAATTTTTTCTTTGACCTCTTCCAGGGTCAGTTCCAAGCCAATTCCAGCAAGCGTTTTTTGCCATGCACGATGATGAACCATCATATTGTCGATCATCGTACCGTCCATATCGAAAATTATTCCTTTGACCATATTTGTTGTAAAAAAGTAACTTGATAAGCTGATAATAAAAGGTGAGCAAGGTAATAAAAAAAGTCCTGAAGGAGGATATTAAACAAAAAAAGGCCAGTACTTACGTACTGACCTTTAGTCGGGGTAGCAGGATTCGAATGCCGACACTGTGTGTACGGCACAGGCTCTGCGGCCCTCCACGACACAGCGTGTCGGGATGCGCTAACCGGACTAGATTTTACAACAATACTACTTATTATTCTGAATCCAGCTAATTACTCTTTCTCTACTTTTAAATGCTTTTAGTTTTCGTTCCAATCGAACGGCTTCTGATCTTGTTTCGAATGATTTGGAAAAAATTATGGACCAGGGACCTTTGTTTTTAGTCCATTTATTTCGGTTGGAATTGTGGCGTAGTAGACGATCCTCCAGATCGTTTGTTTGACCAATATAGATTTGATTGGTTTTTAAAGATTGAATTACGTAAGTGAAGAACATTTGGTAGTGGGTTTAATAAATAAAAAAAGGCCAGCACTTCTGTACTGACCTTTAGTCGGGGTAGCAGGATTCGAATGCCGACACTGTGTGTACGGCACAGGCTCTGCGGCCCTCCGCGACATGATTTTTAATCATCCCGCACACATTGTGTCGGGACGTGTCGGGATGCGCTAATCGGACAGCACACTAACCAAAAAAGGCTAACACAAACCAATGTGTTAGCCTTTTTTACTTGAGCGGTGAAGGCGGGATTCGAACCCGCGGTACCCCTTTCAGAGTACGCCGGTTTAGCAAACCGGTGGTTTCAGCCACTCACCCACTTCACCATGAAAAGTAGCCTTTTCTGTTGTCGGGGTAGCAGGATTCGAACCTGCGGCCCCCTGCTCCCAAAGCAGCACAGACAGACTAGATTAATCACTAGTTTCTAGTTTTATGCCTGATTTATTAGGCTTTTTTGACACAAATAGGACCATTTGAACCGGAAAAAGCCGTAACTTGCATGCAAATGACATGCAAATTTTTTTCTATGATTTCATTGAAACTGGTTCTTGACAAACGTACACCCAAAAAGGACGGTAGCTGTCCGTTGAAATTACGGCTGGTGCATCGTCGTCAGACTTATCATCTTTCACTGGGTTATAGCCTGCTTCCCAAAGACTGGGATGCGGCAGGGCAGAAGGTAAAAACCTCCTGCAAAACCATCGGCAACACCACCCGCTTTAATGCCTTGATTCATCAGAAAAAACAAGCGGCCATGGATATTATTTCACAACTGGACAGTGAAGGCCAGTTGCAACGATTATCTTTTCAGGAGTTGAAAGCCCGACTGTTGCAGAAACAAGGAGAAACCATGCTGCTGGCCTTTGGCCGGGAGGTAGTGGAACAAATGAAGCAGGCCGGGCAGCACGGTAATGCGCGGGTGTATGACACCATGCTGCGAAGTGTGCGGGAATTTGCCAAAGGTAAAGACCTGCCGATGAAACAGATCAATTACAGTTGGCTGAAACGTTACGAGGCCTGGTATCTGGCACGGGGCAATTCGCTCAACGGCTTATCGGTTAATCTACGCACCTTGCGTGCCTTGTGTAACCGAGCGATCAAGGAAAGGCGGTTATTGAAGGAGTATTACCCGTTTCAGGATTACCGCATTAAAAAACAGACCACCGGTAAGCGAGCAATTAGCTTGGATGACATTGCCAAACTCAAAGCCTTTGAACCGCAGACTCATCGCCAAAAGCGGGCAAAGGATTATTTCTTTATCAGTTTTTACCTGATGGGAGCATCTTTTGTCGATATCGCGCATTTGAAACTTGGGAATATCCGGCAAGGTCGGATAGAATATAAACGGCGTAAAACGGGGCGGCTGCATTCGATTTTGCTTACCGAGCCATTGCGAGAATTATTGACACCTTATCTGGAGGGTAAGGTAAAACGGGATTTTATTCTTAATGTGATGAAATCGGACACCCCGGAAAAGCAAGCGGTGAATGTTCGCGACGAATTGCGGCGTTATAATCGGACACTGAAACAGATTGGTGAGCTTTGCGGCATTGAAACGCCGTTGACTAGCTATGTCGCCCGCCATTCCTATGCTACCATTGCCAAATTCAAGGGTGTTCCAGTAGCAGTCATTAGCGAGGCGTTGGGCCATGCCTCACCCGATGTCACCCAGATTTATCTCGATTCTTTCGATACCGAAGTGTTGGATAGCTATCATCAACAGGTGATTGAGTGAGGGAAGCTAAAAATATCACTAAAAGTTGCTCATATATTTGATTCTTATTAGGAAAATCCTTATATAAGGCTGGTTGTTT
>QQUB01000427.1 GCA_008501835.1 Bacteroidota bacterium | reverse complement strand
GTAATTGTCAAACCCTACGGCAACATTGCCTGCCCAATAAGCTCCTTGTTTCCATTTGGCGACTCTTTCATTATCGTCACCTCCAGCTTCATGAAATGAGCCCACTACATACAAATCTCCATGTTGATCTGCTGCCAAATCATTCACTGAGCCATAGGTTACCCCTCCATCCATGGCTTGCCAGGTGCCTACAGTGGGAGGTGGAGGTGAAGGAAAAATCCACTCAGGTAGTTTGTTTCCTTTGAAACTGGAAGTTCTTGTGAGGGAGTGAAATGAAGAAAAAACCACCACCATTGTTCCAATAACAAGAAAAAAGGTGAAAGAAAAAACAATTGTTCTTGCTTTCCCGGAAAATAGTTTTCGAAAAAAAACGGAAGAAAAATTGAAAAGGGTTTCCATCATTTTTTGGGTTTAAATATTATATTCCAAATATAATATTTTTTTTGAATTTGTTGAAATATCTTTCCTGGAAATTTGATGAAAAATTATTGCCTTTAATCTTTATTTTTTATGTCCGGTTTTCAGGTTTTTTTCCAACATTTTTTATTTGGCATTAATGGTTTTAACGAATCAGTTTCGACAAAAACCATTGAGATTTTAATTTATTTCCTAAACTTCAAAATCATTTGAAAATGGCTTCTATTCAATTTTCCGGATGGGCAATTCGGAGTATTATTATTCTATTATCCATTTTAATTTCTTCGTCCTTTCTTTTTGGTCAGGATAACTTTATTCCTGGCACTATTAATACTCTTTCCGGGGAAACTCTTGAAGGGAAAATCGACTATGCTAACTGGGAGAGAAATCCTGAAAAAATCAAGTTCAAATCTTCAGATGGGTCAATACAGGTTTATGAACCAGGGGGTATCAATGGGGAAATGCCATTGGAGCTTGCTGGCGTGGCACTCCCACATCTTACTCCGGAAAAAAATCCATACTGCATAAACTCAGACCATAATGGACGCGATAACTACCAGCCCGTGATAATGGGCCGGTGTATCGCTTAGCCATTACGGGCTATATATAAAACGACAAGCGGCCGCCTCCGATAAGAGACAGCCGCTTGATTTTCGTTCATTGTCTGTGTATCTAATTCAGCCCGGGCTGTAAGCCTTGACGACCAACTTTTTTGTTTTTTGTCGGTATGCTTCTGACATCAGGGGTGTAATTAAGCTAAACTTTTAACTATTTATTATGACTGATACAGCAATAAAAACAAACATTAAAACAAAAAAGGTATTACCTAATATAGCGTACCGTTTCCAGGTTTTAACAATCTTTTTATCAAAGGTGATAACTGGTAAAGCAATTACTATCATTAAATACCAAAAATTCAATGAAAATGCTTTTGGAAGTAATTTGAATTCACCTCCTCCAGTTTTTAAATCAAAATACTTATAATGAAAAATAATTTTTAATAAATAAGAAAATATTCCTAAAAGAAAAAGAATTACTGCTATTTCCTGGTTTATCATTTTTATTAATTTTGTGGTTTTATTTCTTCACCTGCTATTTTTAGTTCACCTCCTAGTAAATAAACTTTATTAACTCTAGTATTATCTTGTTGAATGCTATTTCGTTGCTCCTCTGATTGTTTTTGAATTTTTTCCATTCCTTCATAAGTAGGTGGAGCATTTGGATTAGTGGTTTGAATTTCAAGAGCTAAATTAACATTGAAGCCCAATAAAGCAATACCTCCAGTAGCTCCAATTTGAATACCTTTTGTTTCACTTATTAATTCACCATTTGAAATCTCTAATTGACTATAACCAATAGCAGCATTTAATTCAACTGTAGTTGTATTTTCAGATTCGCCATCCATATGAGTTGTTTCAAAACCTCCACCAATTACATGTCCGCCACTTATTCCTAATGTATGCTCTTTTCCATATGTTGAATATGCATCCCTTTTAAACCCATCTGATCCCAAACTTGCATCTACTGCTAACAACTTATGAGCGTCTATTTTAGCCACAACTCCTTCTTTTGCTCCCAAGGCTCGTAATTCAGCTCCATATACTCCTTGATTTAACTCAAAAGAAAACTTAGCTCTCACATGAGTCTTTCTTGGAGAAAGTTCAGGATCTTCTTGTTGAAGTCCATGTAAATCAATATGTCCCACTGGTTCATTTTCAGCATAATTAAAAACACTTACATGCGGAAACTGATCAGCAATTGGGTCAACACCTGTAAACCTTGCAATAGCTGGATCGAACATTCTGAAACCATAATAGTACCATCCTAAATTATCATCCAACTCCTTACCATTGTACAAGTAATCATTCTCCGGCCCCACCATCGGAGCCCAATTACCCAATTGATCCATCCCAAAAGGATAATAATGATTCTCCTGCATTAGCTCACTTTCATTACCCGGTATGCTTGGATCATCCTCCAAAGTGATTGCTCCATCCTGATTCAAATCTGCTATGGCAACTCTTGTGTTACCCAAGTGGTCTTTCAACCAGTATTCCACTCTTCCTTCTTCCGTAGGCGAAGGAGCCGGAATCATCCTTCCTTCTGAGTGCATTATCAAATGAAGCGTATCATCAATATACTCAATGCCGTTGAAGTATTCATGCACTTCTCCATTGGAGATCTTTTTCCATTTTGTACCATTAGCATCATAAACAATCCTTGATACAATGGTTGCCCCGGAAGAAACGGTATCAGGTAAATTTAAGAAATTATAACTTATACTCAAACTCTTATATGGATCATAAATCAAATTCCCGTTGTCATCATAATCATATTCAACCTGAGATGAAGCCCCTGCCTGATCAAAACCATATGACTTTCCAGGTGTTGGAGCAGAGTCAATAACCTTGAGTAATTGTCCACCTCCATAGGAATATGCAAGATTGTCAATATCCGCAGGAATTAAGCAATTTTCTACTCCCGGGATCATACCTTTTCGGGTAATTGTCTGAATATCCCCCAAAAGGTCATAATTAGCGGTCATTGTATATCGGTCATTGTTATCATCGACGATGAAATGACTGATATAATCATCATTAACCTCTTCGATAAGATATTTTTGACCATATTCGGCTCTGTTCAGACGGTTAATATCATCATATAAAAATTGATAATATTTCACCGAATTGTTGGTGACCTGCCACTCTGTATAATCAATATTGCCATTAGCCTGATAATCAAAATGCTGAGCATAAATCGGTACTGGTCTTGATTGTACTACATCAAACTCATCATCAGGAGAGGTTACTGCTATGCTATCCACCAATACATATGTCCCTGTTATATCATTGATAAAACTGCTCAGGATATAGGTTGTTGTTCCATCACATAACCTGACCAGGTGCAGGATCACAGGGTAATACAAAC
>QQUB01000496.1 GCA_008501835.1 Bacteroidota bacterium | reverse complement strand
TTTGTATGAATACCAATGAAGCTGCCGGACAAAGCGTTTTTCATATCCACCTGCATTTTCTTGGCGGCCATATTCTACCCCCGATGATTCCGAGAAAGGATTAACATGGGCAGTTGGAACAGCCGATTTTGCTAAACCTCCTTCATCTAAGATTTTTAAAAATTCCAATCATGGTAAAAAACAGGATCAACAGTTTTAAATATGCCTTTAAAGGCATTTATGCCATGTTCCGTTCTGAACCTAATGCCCGGATACATTTGGTTGCGATGATTTTAGTAGTTGTGGCTGGGGTTTATTTTTCCATTACTCCCGGGCAGTGGACTGCAGTAGTTTTATGCATTGGATTTGTATTTACAGCCGAGGCTTTTAACACCGCAATTGAAGCCATTATTGATCTTGTTTCCCCTGATCAGCACCCTCTTGCCGGAAAAGCCAAAGACGTTGCAGCAGCAGCAGTTCTTATAAGTGCAATCACTGCGATAATTGTAGGATTGTTCGTATTTTTGCCCGAGTTTCTGGCGGTAATAAAATGAGAGAAAAGAAATTGGGACAATACTCATTTTATGTTAAAATTTTGCCAGAAGGAATCCATGAACAATTTTATAAAATAATATCTCCTGACATATCGTTGGAGGTAAACTAAATCATAACTATCTACATCGACATGAGACAGTCCTCCTCTTTCAAGCTGTTTTTGTTAATGGCTACTTTTATCACCTCTTTGTCCCTTTCTGCTCAGGAACAACTGGGATTTCATACGGATAATTATTCAGGCATAAATTCTGTTCTGCTAAATCCGGCAGGACACGCTAATACACCTTTTAACTGGGATATCAACCTGGTTGAAGGAGCTTTTTTTATTGAAAATAATTATTTCGATCTTACCCCGTTTCGGTTGCTTGATGTGAATGATGTGACCATTGATGACTTCCAATATGGTCCGGAGGTCAAAGATCCAGCTGAGTTGCCTCCCGGAGCGATCATCCAGGATTTTGTTGACGATGGCAGAAAGCGTTATGCGAATATTGCCGGACATGTGATGGGGCCTTCGTTTTTTGTGCGAATAAATGAGTCGAGTACCATTGGTCTTACCACCAATTTCAGAGTGGCAGGTAGTGGAGCCGGTATCACAGACAATCTTAGTTATTATACTTATTTTGATCAGCCTTTATTTGAAGGTTTTCAAGTGGATAAATTCAGCCTTGGGTTTATGTCCTGGGGTGAAATCGGATTGAATTATATGCATCAGGTGGAGGTCAATGGAGGGGATTTGGCCGTTGGGGCAACATTAAAATACCTCAATGGATACGAGGGTGCTTTTTTATATAGTGACAGGGACTTTTTGCTTACCAAGCTTCCGGGAGATACTTTGAGCGGGAATTCAGTAAGTTTCAATTACGGATATACTTCTTCCAATCTGGATATGGAAACTGTTTCGCTTCAAAAGAACGGTAGCGGTGTTGGAATTGATCTTGGATTCGTGTATACTGCCAAGGATTATGGTGATGGTTATTTGTGGAAGATTGGAGTTTCCCTGCTGGATGTTGGTAAAGTTACTTTCAACCAAAACGCCAAGGAGCACCTGACCACATCTGATGATTTGGTTGTACTGGCAACCGAAGGGTTTCAGAATATTGAAAACCTGGAAGATTTTGAGTCAAAGCTGGGGCTTTTCAGTGATCAGGTGTTAGGAGATTCTTCGCTTTCTTATCTGGATGGTGAATTCAGTATGTGGTTACCTTCTGCCATCAGTGTACAGGCAGATTACCAGTTTACACAGAATGTTTTTGTGAATGCCACTTTTGTTCAGGGAATCCCCTTAGGTGGGGTGGGTGTTCGCCGTGGAAGTTTATTGGGCATAACTCCAAGATTTGAGCATCGTTGGTTTGGAGCAGCCTTACCGCTTTCGATTTACAACTGGCAGGATGCACGATTGGGATTGGCAGCCAGAGTGGCTTTCTTCTCGGTGGGTACCAGTAACCTTGGCAGCGTTTTTGGCAGGAATACTTTTACGGGAACGGATATTTACTTTGCTGTAAAATTGAATCCTTTTGACCTTAACCTTGGAGGAGGAAGCAGAGGCGGAAATAAAAACCGTAAGCGCGGAAGAAGCACTCGAGGAGTGAAGTGTTATGAGTTTTAGAGTGTTTATTTGATTTTTATTCAAAATATTCCCCATAAAAAGAATTTGAATCTAAAGCACATGGAAAAATGGATGAAATGGAAAATGGATAACTGGAAATAGATATACTCTTTCAATTATCCACCTTTACAACCATCCAAACTTTTTAGGGAGATTTTTCAGTCACCGTAAATAGCTCAATTTTTAATTATTACTTAGAATATTCCTTCTTAACAATTGAACCATGAAATTTGAGTGTTTTGCCTTTGAGGAGTTGTCAGTGGAACAGTTGTATAAGATCCTGAAGCTGCGACAGGAAGTATTTGTGGTAGAACAAAATTGCCCCTACCTGGATGCAGATGATAAGGATCAGGAATCCTACCATTTGGTGAGCTGGGATGAGCAAGGGGAAGCTACGGCCTATGTTCGAATTCTTCCGATGGGTTTATCTTATCCGGATTATGTATCCATTGGCAGAGTGGTCACTTCCAAACAGATTCGTGGCACTGGTGGCGGAAAAAAACTGATGGAGGAAGCCATTGCTCAGGCAAGGAAATTATTTGGAGATGCACCAATCAAAATTTCTGCTCAGAGTTATCTCTTAAAGTTTTATTTACAATTGGGATTTGAGCCTGTAGGGGAGGAGTATCTTGAAGATGATATTCCGCATATGGGGATGATTTTAAAAATTTTGAACCAGCGGTAATAAAAAAAGGCCTAAAGGCCTGCCATTAATAATTCTATTTTCTTCACCGGCTAAAAAGCCGGTGTCATTGAATACTCTTCTCCGATTATTTTCTCTGACCAGCAAAAAAATAATTTTGAAATCCTTCAGTTGCTCCGTCCTTCAGTTGCTCCGTCCTTCAGGGCGGAGACTAAAATCTAAACCAAGGCACCTAGGCCTTTAGGCCTTTTTTCGTTACCAGTTCCCCGCATAAGTCAGATCCTCACCAGAAATTCCCTGCAGGTATTGATATTTCATGCGGCCAATTTGACGCAGATGAAGCAAGTCGTGGGCCAGCCAGTTAGCCAGGAATTTTTGTGCTGACATTGGACCAAGAATTGAATGATGAAATACATTTGTCCACTCAGGATTTACAAGAGATTCAAGCCAGTCAATGGATTTTTGCCGCTCTTGAAGAAAGGCGTTTAATCGTTCAGAAAAATCTCTTTCAGCATATTTTCTTTCGGTGACCCATCCAACGGGGTCTATGGGGGCCATGGG
>QQUB01000156.1 GCA_008501835.1 Bacteroidota bacterium | reverse complement strand
TAGATTAATAAAAAGTGATAACAAATATTTGATTGGTTACGCCTATAACCAAAAGAAGTATAATTACTTGAAGTGGAAAACGATAAATGAAGAAAAAAGATATCAAATAATGGCTTTAGGATCTTCACGAGTTTTGCAGTTTAGGAGGGAGATGTTTGATTCAAGTTTTTATAATGCGGGGTTTACTATTTCCGGTATTAATGATTTCTTGCCATTCTTACAGAGTATTCCCAAAAACAAGTACCCGAATTTGTTAATTATAGGACTTGATCAATGGATGTTTAATGAAAATTGGGATAGTCTGGAAGGTTCGAAAGAACCAACCTATTGGGGAAGAAGCTTCCAATCCAATCCTGGCTCAAAAACCTTTTTTTCTGTATATAAAGATTTAAAAAATGGAAAATACGGAGTTTTAGAATCTGTAAAAAGGTTTGATAAAAATGCCCAGGTATACCATGTTGGTTTACATTCTGTTATTAATAATACAGGTATTAGGAGAGATGGGAGCCTTCAATATGGAAAACAAATAGATAAATTATTAAAAAGTGACACTACTGCTAATGATTACCGATACAAGGATACATTTAAACGAATTAAAACGGGTAGGAGGAAGTTTCAATACGGTAATAGATTAAATCCTAAAGCTTTGGTTTATCTTGAAACGCTATTGTCTTATTGCAAAGAAAATGAAATATACGTTGTTGGTATACTTCCACCTTTCTCTATAAAGGTAAATGAAAAAATGAAACAGACTGGAAAATATCGTTACCTCGAAGAAATATTCCCGGCATCCCAAGAGTGTTTTAAAAAATACAATTTTGAGTTATGGGATATGACAAATCTGAAGAAATTTGGTTCAACTGATGAAGAAACAATTGATGGCTTTCATGGAGGAGAATTATGTTATTCAAAAATATTGATTCATTTAATAAATAATCAATCGAAGATAAAACAATACGTTGAAGTAGAAAGGCTAAAAACAGATGTTAGAAACAGGGCGAACGATTATATTATTTTTAATTATTAGCAGTTTTTCCCGAGCATAAAATTAAAACCATTTGGGCAATCATGCCGGCGTTCGATGATTTTGGTTTTGATATACGGTAGCCTTACACTTTACCTCAATTTGTCTCCGGATATTAACAACCTGGTTAGAGAGCTTTGGCAAAGAATTAAGTCTTTCGTCGCTGGATAAAATAGCAATACTTTGATTATTTGAGTTTTTCCCGTAAAAAATTTAATGCTATTGCGTTCGCTTCAGTAGCCGCCGCCTCATTATATCTTGGACTACTCGGGTTAGCAAAAGCATGATCAGCATCGAAAGAATGTACTGTCAGATTTTTGCCTGCCATAGAGGTGTTTTCTTTAAATTTTCGAACTACTTCTGTATTGATAGACCTGTCTTTGTCAGCAAATATCCCCAGGACATCAGCTTCCAGAGGTCCCAGGTCAGCAGGATTGTCAACGGGCATTCCATAATACAGCACGCACCCGGCTCCCTGACCACCCAGCTGAATGGAGGCTTTCAGGGATAATCCTCCTCCAAAACACCAGCCGATTGTGGCAATATCGGCACTTGAACCGCAAAAGCCCATAAGGGTTTGAATAATGGCAGAACCCCTGTCCTGAGTAAAAGCCTTCATATATTCGGCAGCATCCTCCCTGGTAGTTGCTACATTACCATCATACATGTCTGGAGCAATAATGGTAACATTTCCCAGGCTGTCGTAAAGTCGGTCGGCTTCTTGTTTGATGTGGTCATTTAATCCCCACCATTCCTGAAAAACAAAGAGAACTTTTTCAAAAGGCTTTTCTGCCAGAATTACATAAGCATTGACATCCGTTCCGTCAACACCGGGAATCTTTCTCATGGTGCCTTTCCCCTGGTAGGCAATTTCTTCTGGAATTTCATGTTTATCCTGGAATGAAGTATCATCGGCAAATTGTGCCATGCCTTCCTGCTGATCTTCTGCAGGTTTGGTATCATTATTACAAGCGAACAAAGCTAAAACCAAAACGAGATATATGGCGTTTTTTGTCATAACGGCGGGATTGAATAAAAAAAGTTTAGAAACTGTTCCAAATATAGGGAAATTGAAATGCATAGTGCATAATGCATGGTGTAAAATGCAGAGTTGATCATCCCGAATAGATTAAAAAACACCTGGAACTACTTAACAATTTGAACAACTGGAACCAAGTGAAACAACTTGAAACTCCTGAAACCAGTTGAAACAAATTCAGTTCTCTTACTCAAAAGAAATCCAGTGAAACACCCCAAAACAGTTCTTTTTACTGTTAAATTAATTTTTCCTAAAACCATACTCACATTCTTACAATATTTTACCTTTGCGAAATTTAGTCTTACTCTGATTCTGATAAAATAAAACCATGACAAAAGTTAGCGAATCTGTTATAGCCTATAAAAAAGGACGATTGTCCAAGAAGACGCTGTTAGACCTATATAAGAAAATACTCAAACCACGCCTTGTAGAGGAAAAGATGCTCATTTTGCTTCGACAGGGAAAGATAGGCAAGTGGTTCTGTGGAATCGGGCAGGAAGCCATTTCCGTTGGCTGTACTGCAGCTTTACAGCCTGATGAATATATTTTTTCCATGCACCGTACTCTTGGAGTATTTACCACTCGGGAAGTTCCCTTGGAAAGATTATCTGCACAATGGCAGGGAAAGAATTTAGGGTTTACCAATGGCCGCGACCGTTCTTTTCATTTTGGTGCACCGGAATACCATATTATTGGAATGATCTCACATCTGGGACCACAACTTTCACTGGCCTCAGGCATTGCTTTATCCCATAAATTGAGAAATGAAGGTCGTGTTTCTTTAGCTTTTACCGGCGACGGTGCCACCAGCCAGGGGGAATTTCATGAGGCGATGAACGTTGCAGCTGTTTGGCAACTACCTGTGATTTTTGTGATTGAACATAACGGGTACGGACTTTCCACTCCAAATTCAGAACAATTCCGCTGTGAAAATTTATCAGACCGAGCGGTTGGATATGGGATGAGGAAGGTCATTATTGACGGGAATAATGTTTTGGAGGTTTACCAGACCATTTCAAAACTGGCTAAAGAATTGCGGAAAAATCCTGAACCGGTCATGGTGGAATGTATGACCTTCCGAATGCACGGGCACGAAGAAGCTTCCGGAACGAAATATGTTCCTCCTCATTTGTTCGAAGAATGGGGAAAAAAGGATCCTATCGATAATTATGAAATGTTCCTGAAAAGTGAGGGCCTGATCACTGATGAGGAAATTGCCGATATCAGAAAGGCAATGAAGGCAGATATCAACGCTCGTTTGAAAAAAGCCTATGCAGAACCTGAGG
>QQUB01000383.1 GCA_008501835.1 Bacteroidota bacterium | reverse complement strand
AATGATCAGCGGAGCTTCACTGGGATTTGCATTTGCAGCCATCGTCAATGAATTGGGCATTGTGGATCTTAACACCTCTGATTTTGTTGCAGTAGCTATGGCCGGCATTTTGAGCGGTGTCATCAAATCACCGCTAACAGGAATATTTCTCATTGCCGAGATTACCGGTGGGTACTCGCTTTTCATTCCGCTGATGATCGTATCAGCCTTGTCCTACCTGGTTTCCTCTTTTTTCGAACCTCAGTCTGTATTTACTAAAGAATTGTACCAAAAAGGGCTTTGGGTGCCTGCCCATGAAAAGGATCGACAGATTCTGAAGAATATGAATCTCGAAAATCTGATCGAAACAAACTTTTCCATACTTCGTCCGAAACAAACCCTGGGTGAGTTAGTAGATGTGATCGCAAGTTCGCACAGGAATTTGTTTGCAGTTACGAATGATGAAGGAATCTTCCTCGGAATCATTTTACTCGATGATGTTCGGGAAACCATGTTCAAAACTGACTTGTATGACCATCTTTACGTCAAACAACTGATGCACAACCCACCAACTACATTAATGGTCAACGAACCTATGGAAGACGTACTCAGTAAATTCGAGATTCACAATGCCTGGAACCTTCCTGTACTCAAGCCAGATGGAACTTACCTGGGTTTCGTTTCAAAATCTTCCATTTTTAATCAGTATCGTAGTTTGTTGCAGGCGACGGAGGAGAGTTTTTAATCAAAGTAAATTATGGATATTTAAGGCTTCTATATTTTTGACAAATGATCAAAAGTTTCAATTATTATCCTTTTGACTTCCCGCCTTTTTTAGTTTAAACCAATGGTTTTTCAAAATTTTAAATTATAAGGACAGAATTACTTTAAATGAAAAATTCTTAATTAACCACAGGGTACTCAGAGAAGGCACAGAGGACTCAGGGGACTAAATAAAACAACTTGTACTATCCCGACATTACATGTCCATTCGATATAAAATCTCATTCGGGATTTCGCTTCGCTCAATTTGAACTCTTTGAACCATTTGAACCTAATTCTATTCAAATTCTTTGTTTCTAGAACATGCATTTTACCCTTACCTTATTCTCGCATTTTTCCCAACTGTGACTCGAATCACTGATACAACTTTCCCAGGCACATATCTTTGCACTCGTTAATCGGACATTTATACAATTTTATTAAACAAAAACTACAATTTTTAAGAAAATGGATATTCAATCAATTATCAACGACCCAAATGCAACGATCATTGACGTAAGAGAGCCTTTTGAATTTGCGGGCAGAAATGCGGAAGGCTCTATCAACATTCCCCTTGGTACCGTAGCATCTCGTTTTGAGGAGATCAAGGAAATGTCAAAACCATTGGTATTCTGCTGCGCTTCAGGAAACCGTAGCGGTATGGCTGCTCAATTTTTCCAAAACCAGGGCATAAGTAATGTTTATAATGGAGGAAGCTGGGCCATGGTTGATGCGATAAAAGTAAAAGCTGCGTAATTTTAAATAGGTCACAAGACCAAAACAAAGACCGGGGATTGGATCATTATTCCGATTTCCGGTCTTTTATTAAAAAATATTAGTTATAGGTTTCTGGTTATTCGTTTCTGCTTAAATTTGTTTGGAAGCTTAATCATATTTTCAGGTACCAGAAACTAGTAACCAGAAACGAATAACCAATAACCTAAATCAATTTATCATGTTTGGATTTTTAAGGAAACTTTTTGGTGGTGCTGATATCAAAGCATTACTTGATGATGGAGCTGTTGTGCTGGATGTACGCACTAAGGCAGAATACAAAAACGGACATGTTAAAGGATCTGTTCATATGCCTTTGCACGTAATTGACAAACAGATCAAACAACTGAGAAAATACAATAAACCTATCGTCACGTGTTGCGCTTCCGGCCGTCGAAGCGGAGTGGCAGCCTCCCGATTGAAAGCATATGGACTTGAGGCTTATAATGGAGGTTCGTGGACGAGTGTCAGAAGACTGAAACAATCCTAAAAGAGTTTCCGGCCCATAATTGCCTTTCTTGCTGAATTTCTGAGAAAATTTTCGATAAATTTCTGATAGTTTCTCTATTACTGCCCAACAGTAAAACTGTTAAAGTTTCTGTCTGGAGAGAAAACATACTTTCGATAATCCCCATTTTTTGTTATCTTTACTTATTATTTGTGATAAAACAGATATGAAATATTCCCAAATGTTTTGTGTCGAGTGAGTTTTTCACCCTTAAACTGGTTTTAAAATAACATACAATGGGAAAATCCAAGAAAAAACTTGACGATCTAAAGAAGGACCTAAAAACCCTTAAGAAGAAAGACATGAAAAAAATTGTCGGTGGTAAAAACGACAATAAGAAAAAGAAATGGAATAATGGCCTTGGAGGCATTGTTCCACAATAATAGAACTGATTTACACACTACTGAAAGAGGGGCTTTTTCCAGAAATGGGTCAAGCCCTTCTTTCGTTTCTCAACAATGGTAAGCTTTATCAATAAAATTGAAGAACTGGAGCAGAAGCTCCAAATTCAACAAGATCCTCGACAAAGGTTGGTACTCATCGACCATCTAACCACCCATTACGCATTTACCGACGTCAACAAGGCCCTGGCCCTGCTTGAAGAACAATTCAACATTCTCGAAACCTACGATTATCCTGACTTCATTCTAAATTTCTACCTCAACAAAGCCATTGTAGAAAATCACAGGTACAATTTCGTGGAAGCCGAACGTTTTTTTCTGCTCGCCATGAAAATACTCAATGACATAGGCACCATTCGCCAGCAGGCGGAGACCCTAATTGATTATGCAGGTACTTCCATGAACCTCAACCAGATCACTAAAGCCTCTGAATTATTACAAAAAGCAAAAAGACTACTTAAAAAATTTCCGGACGAACAACTGACCGGAAGAATAGCCTGCCGGGAAGGATATATCAATCTCCTACACGGCAATTACTCACAGGGACTTGAAGATCTGTTAAGGGCTCAAAAACATATCCATAAAATCGGGGTAGAGCTTTCCCTAAAAGATTATTACTTTCTCACCCTCATTTATAGTGGTCAGGGCAAAGTTTTTGAGCTAAATGATGAACATGAAAAAAGTGTCACTGCCTTCCTTAAAGTGGTGGAGATGTGTGAATCTCTTCACATGAATACACGATTGTCCTGGCATTATCTCAATACCGGAAATGCGTACATGTCCGTCAACGACAGAGAAAATGCTATCCAGTACTTCCTGAAGGCCATAGAAACTGATGATGATGCCAGTGAAAAAGCCCAGGCCAGTGCCTATGGAAACCTGGGATATATTTACCTGGAAGAAGAACGTTATGTGGAAGCTCTGG
>QQUB01000473.1 GCA_008501835.1 Bacteroidota bacterium | reverse complement strand
TAATTAGATTTGATAATACTGACTATTTATCCACAAGAATAGTGGAATAGTTATCAGGTCAACATTAAGAGGGTGTGATTAATTAAAATCTTGGGTTTCCCTTAGTTGATTTTTTCATATGACGTACCTACGGCACTTATTTTTCTTTCGGTTTTTAGATTACCCATATTTTTTCTCTACGAGACTCCTAAGTCCCATCGGGACGACCTATAGGTAAAAAACCGGCAACTATCTCTCAAGTGCTGTAGGCACGTAATATGCTTTCTCTAAAAAACCGTACTCCGGCAAAAAATAAACTTACTACTCCCCTTAGTGCTTGTGATAAACCTTAGCCACAATACGCCAGCCACTGTCAAACTTCAACAAGGAAAGATAATCCGTGTAGACATGCTTGCCTTTGTTCGAAAGTTCAATTTTCACACTGGCTGCTCCTCCGGTAACATCAACAGATGCGAAATTGTGGGTCCAGACATTTTTAGCAGCATCAAACTCCGGGTCTGCTTTTCTTTTGGCTACACCATCTGCCCAAACAGCAATAGGATACTTGCCAATAGCTTCTCCCTTTGCGGAAAAAATGGCAAAATCCTCATGAAAACCGGCACGCATAGCATCAGGGTCCAGGCCATTAAAGGCTCCATTGACATAGGATTTTTCGATCAGGGCCTTGACAGCTTTTACATCCTCGGATTCTTCAGTATTGGCATTGGTAAAGGCAAAAATACCGGCGCTCAGAAAGATAAGCCCGGCCAGCAGGAAATGTTGTAATTTCATAATAATTGAAATTGTCGGGTTAAAAAATATGCTTTAAGATAAGGAAAAAGAGGAAAAGTTGAGCGAAGCGAAATCCCGGATTATCAATTATCCTTAATATCTAAAATCGACTGTCGTTCCCGGTTTACCTGGAGTTTGGTAACATCAGGCCTTGAATAATGCCCGGATGGATCAAAATTTTGCCTTTCTTCTAAGACCTTATTGAAATCAAGGGTTTGAACAATCAGGGTCTCTTCATTGACAACAGGTTCAACCAGCCAGTTGCCGTCCGGTCCGGCAATACAGGAACCACCATCTGCAAGAATTTCAGGAGCATTTTCCAGGATAATGTCCAAATGAGGGGTGTCTGCCGGAAAATCCTGCCTCATCATCAACCCGGACACTGAGATCACATAAGAGCGGGACTCCTGGGCAATAAACCGGGTAATATCAATGGTATTTCTTTTGGCTCCCGGCCAGACCGCAACATGTAGATTTTCTCCCTGGCCATACAAAGCTGCCCGTGGAAGGGGCATCCAGTTTTCCCAACAATTCAATCCACCAATACAAAAGGGTTCCAGATCATGAACCCTCAAACCATTGCCATCCCCCGGAGACCAGGTGAGTCGTTCTTCATAGGTGGGTTGTAATTTGCGATGAACAGACCGGATCTCGCCTGATTTATCAATGTATACCAGAGAACAATAAAGACTATGCCCTCCCCGGTTTTTGGCTCGTTCAATGGTTCCCAGGTAAACGGCAACACTATGTTTTTTGGCTACTGCACAAATACTATCCAGGTCTCCGGATTCAATCTGAATGGCATTTTGAATATAGTGGGCATGAATCTCCTTTTGTACCTGATCATTGAAGGCAGATCCATGAGTGATTGACAACCAAAACGGATATCCCGGCAAAATGCCTTCCCCAAAAACAACGAGATCACATGCCTCTTTCCCAGCTTTTTTTATAAAGTCCGCCACCTTTTCCAGGGTGGCCGATTTATTCAACCAAACAGGAGCCATTTGAGCCAGTCCAACTTTGAGCATGTTTTCCATAATATTGATTATTGCTCTTCAAATAAGAGCTTAACATTCGGATCGAGAATCACTTCACGAACCTTTTTGTCTGTCTTGATCGAGAATGTTTTCTTTTTTGCCCCTAATGTAACCGTTTCGATTGCAGTGGACCCATCCTCATAGTTCAGTCCTATTTCCAGAGAAAAGTCAAAAGGTTTTGGCTGGGTTTGAGTAATTTCAATTTCGAGATTTCCATTTTCCTGTTTCCAGGATTTCCTCAATACCGGTTGGCCTGGACGGAATATCCACTGTTCAAAAAAAGATTCAAGATTTTGTCCGCTGACATCTTCCATCACGGCTTGAAAGTCGGATGTCAATGCATTGGACAATTTGAATTTTTCATAATAAGCCTGAATACCTTTCCAGAAAACCTCCTTACCCAGTTTGTGACGTAGCATATGTAACACCCAACCGCCTTTTTGGTAGGAATTCGGATTGAGTAATTGGTTGTAATCTTCGATTTTAGGATTAACAACAGGAACCATGTTTCTCCGGGCAAACCTCGTCACCTGGTTCCTTTCCTGCTGCATACGTTCCATCATTATGGCTTCACCATGTGTATCCTCCATGTAAAGATTGGTCAGGTAAGTAGCAAATCCTTCACTAAGCCAAATATGGTGCCAACTGAGCTCCGATGCAGAATTTCCAAACCATTGATGTACGATCTCATGAGCGATAAGCGCTTCGTGATCTTTATTTCCGGTAACGGAATTTTCGTAATAGAAGATGTTGCCCGCATTTTCCATCCCACCGTAACGTGTTTTTGATTGCACGTTCGCCAGTTTCTCATTGGGATAGGTTCCTATTCTTTCTGTATAATAATCCAGGACCTGAACAGCAAGACCATAATCTCCGAAACCTTCTTCCCTGTTTTGCGGATACACCCAGCTTGTAACAGGAGTCCCATGAGAAAAGCCGGCCAGCTGAACAGCAAAACGTGCTACACCGATGACCATTACTTTTGGCGGCATTGGCACTTCTGATTTGTAGTGGGTAAATTTGTATCCCCCTTCAAGGTTTGTTTCCTCGATCTGACGTCCTGTCGCTACAACCTGATAGTGATCAGGTGCATTAACCAAAAACTCCACCGTTGCCTTATCCGAAGGGTGGTCTACTACAGGCAACCAATAATGAGCCCTGTCAGGCCAATTGTCGCCAAAAAAGGTACGATCCCCAAATTTGTTTTTGGAAATGATTAGACCATCTGAAGGTTCACCACTGTAAGTGATGGTATAACTTCTTACAGCTCCGGCAACGACCTCATCGGCAGGGCGAATCATCAGGCTTTCCTCTTCGTGAACAAAAGGTACAGGTTTACCGTTTTCCAAAATTTCGGAAACCTCCATTCCTATACCTGTTGTTTGAATTGCAGCCAGGTCAAGAATAAAAGAATCTCCTTCTTTGAGAAATTTGACAACAACATCGGCTTTGCCTTCGATGATATCTGTTTCATCGGATAACTTTAAGTGGAAAGCATAATGCTGCACATCGATCTGCTCAAACCTCGGCATATGCCTTTGAGCAGTGACAGCATTAACACAAAAAACAAAGACAAACACCCCTGCGAGGAAGGAGAGTTTATTGGAAAGCAGTGATTTTTTCATAGAACAGTTATTGACAAATCATCGGAAGTATAGCATCAAACCAATCTACAAGCGCGATCTGTTTAGCTTTGCTGAGATCAACACAAGCTTCCGAAAAACGATTGAGCTCCATATAGGCTTGTCCGCGTGCGATCAGCATGGCTCCATCATTAGGGAACAATTCCAGTGCTTTACTCATCATCTTGAGGCCCTGTTCCGCATCTTCTCCGTCAATCATGAAATTCCCTTCATTGATAAGATCAATGGCTTCATTGTACTGCTCAATTGTTACTTTACAATGTTCTGCTTCCGGGGTAAACCCCAGGGTCATATCAAATGCAGCGGGAACTTTCCTTCCTTTGTGTTCGGCAAGGTCCCAGTGACCGATAGTGGAAGTTGTGGCATTGATCGCTTCATACCAGAACTGATCTCCCAATCCATTGTAATCAGTCATTTCAAGCACCCTGACATCTCCGTTGGATCTGACGAGTACCTGTACATCAATATTACCTATGAGGCAACTATCGTTCCCGACTTTCGGATATTTCAGTTTTTCTGATAAAAAGTTAGCGAGAGAATCTCCACCTCCAATAAATTGAAGCGGTTTGTCAAAAACCTGCCAGATAGAATCTCCCTGGACGATCTCAAAATCCGGTGGTGCCTGTAATTTAAACCTTACGGGCAACACATATCTCGCACGGACATCCTGACCTTTATGCTGACCGGGAACCCACCTGATACCCAACCCATTCATAGCATTGACAATACGCAATGCTTCCTCACCGCAACCACCACCAATGTCACGCATTACCTCACTATTGGAAATAGTCCCATCCATTTCCACCACAAACCTCAGCACGATGGTGCCTTCGATATTCTGTCGGCGTGCCTCAAATGGGTAGTTGATATTTTGATATAAAAAAGCCAGCAATTGTTGCTCGGCGCATTTTTGTTTTACCGCAATGGTCGTATCCAGTCCTTCACAAGCCGGAAAGCGCGGAGCCATCTCAACCACTTCATAAATTGTGGTATCCATTGAAACAGTATCAGTTACCGCAACTTCTTCCTGAGCATACCCTGCGGTTCCAATGATCAACATTAAAAGTAAAAAATAATACCTCATCTCTATATGTAATTATTAATGATCAATTTTCTTCGAAAAGGTCCCGGCACTATGTGCACGCGGATCTCCTATTTGTCGATGTCGCCTTTGCCTAGCTATGAACCTGCACTAAGGCAAAACCTTGATTTATCTCTTCAAACTAGTACTGGTACTGTGGACTGTCAACTGCGGACTGCGGGTCTGAAGACCTGACACTATCATCACCTTACCACTACAAATTTCCCTACAGCCATAGTCCTCCCCTTTTCGACGATCGACAAAACATATTCTCCATCGGGCAAGTTACTGATATTAATCTTATTGCCGACAGCTTTTCTCTCCAAAACGATTTTCCCTGTCAAATCGCTGATTTCAACAGCAAATTCGCCCTGTTTTTCAATGCTGATGAAATCACTGGCGGGATTTGGGCTGATGGTTACAACTGGGAAACTTATTGACTCCACCGCATTGATTTCATTGATGGTCACCTTTAGCGTACGATTGGTAACCGTTTGATTTTCCTTCATGCCCCCTGCAATGATGTATTCACCGGAAGCAATTTTCCCAATGCCTCTCAAGTCCATAACCGGGACAAAATATTGAACCAGCGGAGCAAGAATTCCGGTTTCAGGATCGTAATACGAAATCCGTTCATTTGGTGGTACACCTCCTGAACCATTATAGGCAATGCCATCAAAATTGTATGTGACGTCCGACCCACCGAACCAGACTGGTTTTCCTTCAAAATCACTTGCAGCCATTCGATAACCGATGGCTCCATTATCTATGCTGCCCTCCCAGGTAATTTCCGCTGGATTGTCCGGGTTGATATATCCTTTCCGGAAAAAAGCAGAGGCC
This sequence comes from Bacteroidota bacterium, assembly GCA_008501835.1. Classification (GTDB taxonomy): domain Bacteria; phylum Bacteroidota; class Bacteroidia; order Chitinophagales; family Saprospiraceae; genus BCD1. The sequence continues at coordinate 7,714 of QQUB01000473.1, read as the reverse complement.
GGAAAATTCCCTACCGACTTGGCTCCGCCGGAATAATATATAGTGTCGCCGATAATTGTTCCGGAGCCACCAAAAACTTTCCAGTTGGAGTTTTCAAAAACCGGAGTCCCCTGCAACCAGGTGTCCGTAGCAGGATTGTAAATCTGAACATCCGAAACATTGGTAGTATTGCTCCATCCGGTGATCACATAGATCAGACTATCTCTCCAAACAGCTTGAACCTGGTCATCTATCGGAGTAGGAACCGGAGCACCATCCGGAAGGTAGGCATCGGTTTCAGGATCATAAATGTGGACCTTATCGGAAGAAATTTCGGAATAGTTACTGGCTACGTGATAACCCCCGATGATGTAAATTTTGTTTTTGACCGTACTGGCTCCAGCTGCAATCTTTCCTCCGTTCGGATCAGGCAAAGGATAAATGGCTTCCCATAAATCATTCTCAACATCATAACGATAAGACCGTAAATGAATACCATCCCAATCTTTGGAAGCATCGATCCCGGCAAAGGAAAACACAAAAGGAGTTCCGCCTACCGTTGCCTGAGTAACCGCATTATTGCTGACCACTTCAGGCATTGGAGCCATTTCTTCCCAGGACACTGCCTGGGCACAGGAGGAAAATTCAAATAAGATTAAAAAGCAACATAATGTAAAAAGCCTCATCTGACAGAAGTTAATAACTGGTTTTTAAAAATCAGTTGCCCAGAAAAGATCCGCCATCTCTGGCCAGTTTTCTCAGTATCGGGCTGCAACGGTAGCGGTCTTCAAGATATTCGTGATAAAGGGCATCCATACGTTCTACACAAGTCTGAATACCGATCTCATCTGCCCAGTGAAGCAATCCTTTCGGATAATTCACGCCTTTGGTCATAGCCAGGTCGATATCTTCCCTGGAAGCAATATTGAGATACAGAGCATCTGCCGCTTCATTGATCAACATGATGACTATCCTGTCTGCAATAGCTTCTCCCAGAGCCTTATCTTCAACGGGCTGTTGATTGGAAGCACCTTCAGCATAATCATAAAATCCTTTTCCGGATTTGCGACCGAGATAACCGGCATCCACCAGGCTCTTTTGGGCAAAAGCGGGTTTATAACGCGGGTCGTAATAAAAAGCTTTAAAGACAGACTCCGTCACTTTGTAATTGACATCATGTCCGATATAATCCATCAGGGTAAATGGTCCCATCCGGAAGCCGGCAATTGTTGTCATGGCCCAATCAATCGTAGCCTCGTCAGCAATGCCTTCTTCTAATATTCTCAGTGCTTCCCCGTAAAAAGGTCGTGCGATACGATTAACGATAAATCCAGGAGTATCTTTTGCCGTCACCGGTAACTTTCCCCAATCCGTCATGAGGTCCCTGGCCTTTTCAACAAATTCCTGGCTGGTTTGAATTGCAGGAACAACTTCCACCAGCTTCATCAATGGCGCCGGATTGAAAAAATGCAATCCAAGTACCCTGCCCGGATTTTCACAGGCACTTGCTATGGAAGCAACCGATAAGGAGGAAGTATTGGTAGCCAGGATACAATCATCCGGCAAAATATCTTCAAGTTGGTCGAACAAATCCTTTTTTATCCCCAAATCCTCAATAATAGCTTCTATGACCAGCTTACTGTTTTTTATGTCATAAAGGCTATCCACAAGATTGATCCGACCCAAAATGGCCTCCTTTTCTTTATTGTCAATCCTTTCCTTTTCCACCAGCCTGTTCAGGACTTTACTGAGCCTATTCCAGGCATTCTTAAGGGCATCGGGATTGTTATCATAAAGGTGTACCTGATGACCTGCAGTAGCTGCCACCTGGGCTATTCCCATGCCCATGGTGCCACTACCGATGACGGCAACTTCTATCATTATTACTTATTATCTTGTTTGGCAAAGACACGTTTAAGCAAATCTGTCGTCCTTGCAGCAAGGTTATTTCGAATATTTTTTTCTTCTTTTTCCACCATACTGAACAAACCTTTCAATGCTTCCTGAGTTACATAATCGTCCAGGTCTGAGTTGATTTGTTCCACGAATGGGATTTTGTTGTAAGCAGTGATTGCATCTGACCAGTATTGTCTGGCATTAAATTTATCCAGAGATTCCACGATCACAGGATTAAATTCTCTGTAAAGCTTATTGGAAGTAGCTCCCTCCAGGTAACGAGTAGCAGCATCATCTTCACCCATCAATATGTTCATTACATCTCTGAAAGTCATATTTTTGATGGCCTGAACAAAAATGGGTTTGGCTTTTTTGGCAGCATCCTCAGCCCCACGGTTGATCTTTTCCAAAATGATCTCTTCCACATTGGTGAACCCGGGAATATTCTTGAGTTTGTCAGTCACTTTTCTGGCTTCGGCGGGCAACAGGATCTTATAACTGCTTTTGTAATAACCGTCTGTCTGGGAGAGGGTAGCAGCTCCTTTGCTAACCCCGGAATTGAGGGCTTCCTTCAATCCGGCAGAAATCTGACTGTCCGTAAGTTCCGCATTTTCTTCCAAAATGGTCCCCAAAGCACTTTGCAGTTCCGCACAGGCATACAATTGGGTAATCAGCAACAAAGCAAATATCTTTTTGATCATGATTTTTGTATTTAAATCAGTTTAAAAATTGGATCACGTTTATTAAAACGCAGGAAGATGCCCGGGGATAGTTACTGAAAAGTTAATTATCCAGGTAACAAATCAAGGAGATTAAAAAGTTTGGAAACTTCAAATGATCCGGTACAGATCTCTACACTTGCCTTTTCCACTTCTCCCTCAAGTGGAGGATTGATCTTTGTTAATTTGAGCCGGACCCCTTCGATGTTTTCAAAATGCTCATTAATCCGATCGACGATCCGGTTCCCTACAGTTTCCAATAATTTGGCAGGTTCTTTCATTTCTGCTTTGCATAAATAGAAAAGGGTCTCGTAATTAACCGATTTGAAAAGATCATCTTCTTCGGCGGCATCGGAAATTTCTGTTTCAACAAACAGGTCAATAATAAATTCATTGCCCAGAATTTTTTCTTCGTCATAGAAACCGTGCCGGCCAAACATTTTAATGCCCTCTAATGAAATAATTGCCATAAGCCATGTTTGTTTTATTTCTTTTCTGCCCAGTTTTTCAACCTCACTGGAATATCTGCGTTCCTTTCGGCAAAAGTTTGCTCCCCGACCGTTTCGAAATTCTTTACTGCCACAAATAGCAAATCCCTGCCCACATCTACCATTAAGGCCAGTTTCGGATCGTTTTCAGCAGGTCCTTTCTGTGCAGTAGTGAAAATCAATCCACTTTGAATTTCAAGTGGTGTTTCCTCTTTCCAAATATCTAAAGCTTCAGGAAAAGCCTCTTTACCCATCAGCTCTTTCATTCTTGATCTGATGGCTGTATTGCCCAGAAAATTGAAGGCACTTGGGTATTGGCCAACATATTTTTCGAGGTAATTCAAAGGAATGGCCTGTGATTTATTAACCTCTCCGGCTGTCTGGGGTTGTACACCTCCTTTTTCAGTGGCTATCCTCGCTCTTTCCTTGTCCCTTTCCCGAATGGCATTAGCTTCTTCCATTGTCATCTGGTTGTCGGTATTTCTCTGACCTTTTTCCGGGGATTCCGCCTTTGGATCATTGGAGTTATCGCTGGTGGAATTCTCATTGCAGGAAGCCAGAAACAAAAAAGAAAGGAATATGAAAACAAAACGCATGATATAGATTTTGAAATGAAAAATTATTTCGCGCAAAGATATTAATATTCCGTTAGTCATTTATCTAATCGACGAATTACGTACCTTTGCCCAAAATTACCTAACCATTTCAAAAGTAAAAAAATGAGTGAAAATAATGGCAACCCTCTCGTTGTTAAAAGAACGAAAGCAGATCCTTTTCAAAGCCACGATTATTACAATATAGATGCTTTGTTGGAGGAAGATCATATTCTTGCGCGTGACGCGGTAAGGGATTGGGTTAAGCAGGAGGTAACTCCGGTAATTGAAGATTATTTTGAGAAAGCGGAATGCCCTCACCATCTTTTTAAAGGGCTTGGGGAAATCGGAGCATTTGGTCCGAGCATACCCGTTGAATACGGTGGTGGAGGAATGGATGAAATGGCTTATGGAGTCATTATGCAAGAGCTGGAACGTGGAGATTCCGGAATCCGTTCTATGGCCTCCGTGCAGACATCCCTCGTAATGTACCCGATTTTCCGCTATGGAACAGAAGAACAAAAGCAAAAATACCTCCCAAAACTGGCCACTGGAGAAATGATTGGCTGTTTTGGTCTGACCGAGCCTGATCACGGATCCAATCCAGGTGGCATGGTTACCAACATCAAGGAAGACGGAGATGCTTATATCCTGAATGGTGCCAAAATGTGGATCACCAATTCACCTGTCGCAGATATAGCAGTTGTATGGGCAAAGGATGAGGAAGGTAAAATCCGGGGTATGGTTGTAGAAAAAGGTATGAAAGGTTATTCTGCACCTGAAATACACGGAAAGTTATCGCTGAGAGCTTCGATCACAGGAGAGTTGGTTTTTGAAGATGTACGTGTTCCAAAGGAGAATATGTTTCCGGACATCAGAGGTCTGAGAGGACCATTGTCCTGTCTGTCCAAGGCACGGTACGGCATTGCCTGGGGAGCTATTGGGGCTGCGATGGATTGTTACGATTCTGCCTTGCGTTATTCAATAGAACGTGAACAATTCGGCAAACCTATCGGTCATTTCCAGCTCACACAGAAAAAACTGGCAGAAATGATCACAGAGATTACCAAAGCACAGTTAATGGTTTGGCGCTTGGGTTCTTTGGCCAATAAAGGTGAAGCTTCTGCAGCCCAGATTTCCATGGCTAAGCGTAACAATGTCGACATGGCGTTGACCATCGCAAGGGAGGCACGTCAAATTCATGGTGGAATGGGTATCACTAATGAATATCCGATTATGAGGCATATGATGAACCTGGAATCTGTGATTACGTATGAGGGAACTCATGATATCCACTTGCTGATCACGGGGTATGACGTTACAGGGTTCAATGCTTTTAAATAAGCTGACTTAGCAGAATAACTCAGGATAGAGGTAGGTTGGGCTGGATTGTTGTTTCAATCTTTTTCAATCTACCTCTTTCGATTTTGCACATACGATTGATTAAAATAGGGAATGTCACTAAATTCCAATTCTTTTTCAATCTCCACCCAAAAGACTAAGGACTGAAGACTGTAGACTATAGACTGTAGACTGAAGACTGTAGACTGAGGACTGAGGACTGAAGACTAAGGGCTATTAACCCGGCCATGCAACCTCGTCGAAGTTAATAAGTCGTTAAATATTAGCGGTATAAAGGCCGAAATATTATAAATTTATACTTTAGACAAAACAAATTCCCCAGTTGAAAACGTTAATTACTCGGCAGGAGGACCTGAAAAATTACTTTAATTGGTGAATTCCTGCCTGTACATACTTATCACATCATCATTTTTAAACTCGACTATTAATGTGGTAAGAGCATGTTTGAAAAATTTTGTTGGAGAATCTTTTAACCCATAAAATGTTATTCCATTTCGAGAGGAAGAATTGATGACTGATTTCATTTATCCAATTTTCCGCTACCGACTGCAATATTGCTTGGGATAAAAAATGGATTTTCAATAAATAAAAATTTAACCATGCTCTAAGTATGATCTGCCAAAAATTATATACTATGAAGAGGAGTTTTCTGATCGCTGCTGTTTTATCCCTGTTGTTTTTTACGGAAAGTTACGGACAAACAGATTCTATCTATTTGTACAATGCTTCATTTGAGGATTTCCCTCAGGCCAGTACTCCACCAAGAGGTTGGAGGAACTGTGGCTGGGCGTCTGAATCACCACCGGATACACATCCAGCAGGATTTTTTGAAGTGGTTAAACCGGCATATGATGGAAACACCTACCTTGGAATGGTAGTTAGAGACAATGAAACCTGGGAGTCCGTCAGCCAGCGTATGAGCAAAGCTATGGAAGCCGGACAGTGTTATGAATTTTCCATAATGCTTGCCCGCTCAGAATTATATGTCAGCGTAAGCCAGGCTTCCGGTCAGGATGCCAATTATACCACTCCTGTAAAGCTTAAAATATACGGTGGTTTCAGCCAGTGCGGAAGAGAAGAGGTGCTTGGAGAAACCAAAGAGATCGTGAACCATCGCTGGGTACAATACCAATTCAAATTCGAACCCACTCAAAGCTTCACACATTTGACTATAGAAGCTTTTTATAAAACCCCTACCCTTTTTCCTTATAATGGAAATGTACTATTGGATAAAGCTTCACCAATCGTACTGGTTCCATGTGATGATACCATTGCAGCTCAGGAAGAAACTCCGGAACCGGCTCCAAAACCGGAACCACCTAAGCCGGAACCAACAAAACCAGAACCAACAAAACCACCAACAAAACCTGACACGACAAAACCTGTTGCCGAAGCAAAAAAAGATGTCACCCTTGCCGGTGTAGAAAGAGCGGACCTGAAAGAGGGGCAGGTAATTCGATTGAAAAATGTTTATTTCCAGGCAGACAGTGCAAGCATCACACAGGACTCCTACGATGCTCTGAATAATATCTTTGATTTCCTTGATGCCAATAAAGATGTAATTATTGAGGTTGGAGGACATACCAACTCCCGACCACAACACGATTATGCCGACAATCTGTCCACTGAAAGAGCCAAATCCGTAATGCAATATCTTGTAAGCAGAGGTATTGAAGCACGTAGAATCAAATACAAAGGATATGGCAAACGCCAGCCAATTGCAACGAATAATACGCTTGGTGGAAGAAAACTGAATCAGCGTGTGGAGATCAAGATTCTTAGCTTTGACGGGTAATTCAGTCCCGGGTTGAGGTTTTTTCTAATACTTCAATATTGGATATTGGATACCTTGCCTGCTATCGCAGTAAAGCAGGTTCTGCTGTTCTTCGGTTCTGACTCAATTGCCGGAAAAGCCATTGAGTTGAATGTATGAACTACGAATTTAGAACACCCTTTCGGAACAGCAGAATTTCGAATAACCAATTTCCAACATCGATGTTTTAGGAAAGTTGTCCTTACCGGACGGGAATAATTTCAAACCCCAAACCCTTCAAATCCTCCCAAAAATCAGGGTAGGACTTCACCACCACTCCGGGTTCTTCAATTTTTATTTCTCCTAACATAGCCAGAGGTGCAAAGGCCATAGCCATCCTGTGGTCTTCGTAGGTCTCAAAAACGGGAATTTGCTGCCAGGCGGCTGCCTTACCCTCAACGAGGTAATGCTCTGTAGCAGCATCTTTGGTGATATTTTCAGGCAATAAGTTGAACCAGGAATTGACTTTAGCCAGTTCGTTCTGAAGCGCTTTGATCCTGTCCGTTTCTTTGATCTTTAAAGTCTTCAAACCTGTAAACAGTCCGTGTACTCCTGTACCGGCACAGACCACGGCAAGTGTCTGAGCCAGGTCGGGACACTTGATAAAATCCCACTCAAAGACTTCTCCGGGATCACCCTGCTTACTTAAGTGAATACCTGTTTCGTTGAACGTGGTGCGAATACCAAACTCCTCCATCATTTCTGCTAAAACGGAATCTCCCTGAACGCTGTTTTCAAACAAACCATCCAGTTGCAGATCAACTTCTTTGGCAAAAACAGCCATCGCATAATAATAGGATGCTGCGGACCAGTCAGCTTCAACGGTAAAAGGTGTGGCTTCAGACTCCTGTGGGTTCACAATGA
>QQUB01000559.1 GCA_008501835.1 Bacteroidota bacterium | reverse complement strand
GAAGTATTGCACTAGAGGAAGTACCCTACAAACCGGATTTCAAGCTGGACTTCGTAGGAGGTGGAGCCGGTGTCGGAGTAGGAACCAGTCAGACATTTGGAACGACAACTGGAGCTGTAGGCGGTGTCGACATGTTATTCAGCGATATATTGGGGAATAATAAATTATTTACCAGCCTGGCCCTTAACGGGGAAATTGCTGATTTCGGAGGAGTGGTAGCTTATATCAATTCCAAGAAAAAAATCAACTGGGGAGCCTCACTATCCCATATTCCCTACCGCAGTGTTTATGGAGGCTTTGCCGGTTTTGAAGTCCTGGAATTTGAAGGTTTGGGCTTTATTGAAACTGCAAAATATCAGTATATAATCAATCGGCTGTTTGAAGACAAAGTAGGCGTTTTTGCCCAATTACCATTTTCTACCACTTTAAGAGTAGAAGCAAACGCATCCTATTCAAGGTACAGTAACCGAATTGTTCAACAGGATTATTATTACGATGCCTTTAACCGCCTGGTCTATCAGGAAAGAACAAAACTGGATGCTGCTCCGGGATTTAATCTCTGGACAGTTGGAACGGCCGTTGTTGGAGATAATTCCTATTTTGGCATAACCGCCCCATTACAAGGTTATCGTTTCAGGGCTGGAGTTGACCAATATATGGGAGAATTTGATTTCACGGCTCCGACGCTTGACTTCAGGGTTTATAAATTCTTCAAACCTATTGGGCTGGCCTTCAGAGCCTACCATTACGGACGATATGGCGGGAACAGTGACAAGATCTACCCGCTGTATGTTGGTAGTCCTTGGTTTGTCAGGGGTTATAATTCCAATAAGGCTATAGATTTGATCGTACAAAATGACAAATCCTTTGATCAGTTGATCGGAAGCAAGATGCTGATTTCGAATTTCGAGGTAAGGATTCCTTTCACCGGTCCGGAAAGACTGTCACTTATTAAATCCAAATTCTTCCTGACCGATCTGAATTTCTTTGTTGACGGCGGAGTTTCCTGGTATGATTTCAAACAGTTTAACTCTAACAATGATACAGGATATCTTCCCGCAGCTCCGGTATTCAGTGCAGGAGTTTCCCTGCGGATTAACCTTTTCGGAGCTATGGTTCTTGAACCCTATTACGCATACCCGATCCTCAAGGAGAGTAAAGGTTCCTTTGGTTTCAACCTGATGCCCGGGTGGTAATGGATGTGTACCTAAGGTCTCAGAGAGACCAAATATCGATACCCAAGGTACAAAGTGCCTTGAAAAAATGGTCTCAGAGAGACCAAATATCGATACCCAAGGTACAATGGGCCTTGAAAAAATGGTCTCAGAGAGACCAAATATCGATATCCAAGGTACAAGGTGCCTTGAAAAAATGGTCTCAGAGAGACCAAATATCGGTAACCAGGCACCATGTGCCGCCCCCCAAGTGCCATAGGTACTTAATCCAGTAGCCGGCAATAAAAACCATGAGGGTTGGCTAAAAAGAAAACGGGGTTGGAAAGTGTTTTCCAACCCCGTTATAATTCAGGTTAAAACTAACTGAATTACTTAATAACTACCTTAGAAGTAGCTACCTGGTTATTCGTTTGTACACGCACAAAGTAAGTACCTTGAGGCATGTTCTTGATTTCCAGGTATTTTGAATGTGGACCAACTACATAATCAGCAGTTCCTGCAGAAGCTACCTTACGACCAGTCAGGTCAAAAAGATCAATAGCTACTCTTGATTCCTCTATCAATTCAAAGTTAATCCAAAGGTGATTTGTTGCCGGATTAGGGAATACCTTCAACGCACCCTCTTTTATTACAGGCTCTTCAGTTGAAACAGGATCGAATTCAGTCTCATCAAATCCTGCACCGTAATAGTAATAGTAATTGATAGGCGCAAGGTCATCACCTACATCAGATGGTACACCATAAACGATTGGCAATTCGTGATCCCATTGTTCACCGCCTGTAATAGCTACAGGAGAAGTCATATGAAGGAAAGACTGGAATGCTGCATCTGTAAATTCAAAATCTTCCCAAACAAAACCTGGGACAACACCAAAGTTCTTATCAAAAATCTTCTTCCCATCACTTATCCTGTAAGCATACCCATATATATCTGGGTTATTATTCAGTCTTTCCTCTGCATCATCTTCAAAATAAGTTTCGCTATGGGTGAAGAAGATATACTGGCCGTCAGCCGAACGAGAAGCCTGGAGTCTTTCGTTGATAAACCCATCAGTTCCGATACTTCCATCCTCGTTATAGTATCCACCAACTCTTGAATCCTCCCAATCCTCACCATCTGTGATGAAATGGAATAACTCCGTCGCAAAAGCTCCGATCCACACAAAACCAAACTGGGAGTCAGTAGTATCGGAGCTACTCAGCATACTGCCAAAAATATGGAGTTTGCCCTCGGCATCAACAACCATATCAAACATGGACATGAAGGGAACTTGTGGAGAACCTTGAGCCAAAGAATCAGGTGCTCCATCTCCATCTCCATCAACTGGAATTGTCCACGCCTGTAAGGTATCCATGGCCTGAAAATCAACACGAGATTGTTTTACCCAGGTATCTCCGGCATCGGTAGATTTCCAAATAATGGGCTTGAAACTCGGGAATTCAGGATCATCATCTGCATCGGTGCCTCTGATTACCACATAACCTGTTTGTCCATCTGGACTAAAAGCAATGCGAGGATCCACAACAGTATTGGAAATCGCGCCTTCCTGGTTCAATTCCAACTCAGTTACTGTTCTTGTGTAACCTCCGTTTTCGTCAAAAACAAGTTTAGTGGCCATTACAGGATTCCAGTATTGTTGCTCTAAAGTCGTAGCAGCGGTTCTTGCTTCACGTTTTAGGTTGGCATACCACAAAGAACCATCGGGTTGCATAACCAGACTGGTAGGCAAGTAAGCCGCAGAATCCGGAACAGTGGTGTAATAATCTTCGGTAGCATTACTACCATCAAAATCAGCTGTAGCGATGAACTCCCATCCCCAACCATTATCACCAAAGTCAGGATGTGTCCACAAAGCAGGACCGACACCGACAAATTTGGCATTCGCCACATCCGTATTTCCAGGAGGGTTGTAGATACCACCACTTGGGTAGCGGTTTCCATTTATCACGGTACCTTCAGGCGTCATCAATAATGGAGTTACCTGCTTGTTCGTCGCATCCCAGGTAGCCCCGCCATCCACAGAAACATCAAAACTGATGATACCACTTCCCCCTGCCGCATCAGAATTCTGACGATGGCAAAATACCATCGCATTCAACACTGGATCATAATTTATCGCATTGGCATTTTCTGACATGACAGACCAGATGTTATAAGAGGATCCCAAAGGAATGGAATAAGGCTCACCTGACCT
>QQUB01000027.1 GCA_008501835.1 Bacteroidota bacterium | reverse complement strand
ATTGACCGATTTGTGCAGATAATTTTTCTGTACTGTCCAGGATGATCTTTAAATAACGTTCCTGGTCATTTTCTTTAATGGTTTCTTTTTTGATCATCAGGGTTTCCACATAACCCTGGATTATAGAAACAGGGGTTCTGAGGTCATGCGAGACATTGGCAATTAATTCCCGGCGAAGCTTTTCCACTGACTTTAACTGATCAATATTGTCCACAATAGTATCCGCCATTTCATTAAAGGTATCCGCCAATTCGGTTAGATCTCCCTTTTCATCTTCCGCAATCCTCGCCTGTAAATCTCCTTCTTTAAACCTTTTAACGGAGTGAATAATGCTTCTCAGGTTCTTAGTCAGCAACCAAATAGCCAACAACCCTATAGCCAATGCACCGAATAAAGTAATAAAGAACATATTGGCCCCCAGCTTAAGCATATAACTTCCAGACAAGGTGGATACGATGGCCGATTGCTCCTCGCTGGCCAATACGATATAGAAATACCCTTGAAGGGCTCCTTCTTTTTCAATACGCGCTGCAGAGAAAACACTTTGCTGACCTGGAAAACGTGGGTTATCTCCTTTTATAAAAGGTTTTTCTTCCGCAGCGATAAACTCATTTACCGGCCCCAATGCAACCGACTCCAGCTTTACCCGTTTGTAGGGAGCAACATAGGTGATGATGTTTCCGACAGTATCTAACAGGTAAACTTCCACACTTGGATTAATCGTCATCATGGAATGCATGATGTGATGAATGGCTACGGTATCAATTCCTCCGCCTTCGACAAATGGATTAACTTCATGTGCCATACTTGGAGCAATATTCCCATACAATTGCTGATTGATTTCCTGGTGATATTGTCGGGCCACATATCCGGTAATCATCACATATGTTACACCAAGCACTACTAATAAAGCCAGGAGGGTGGCTGATATTTTCCAGTATAATTTATTCTTTTGCATAGTTGGTTGATCAAAAAGGATTATAATTCTTCATTAAAACGATATCCAACTCCCCATGTAGTCAGGATGTACACTGGTTGGTGGATATCAGGCTCTATTTTATTTCTCAATCTGTTTATATGAGAGTTTACGGTATGTGCAAACCCAAGAAAATCATACCCCCAGACAAGGTCGAGCAATTTGGCCCGGTCATAACTCTTCCCTGGATTGGAAGCCAAAAGAATGAGTAATTCGAATTCCTTGGGGCTGAGTTCAACTCTTTTACCATCAAGGGTTACTTTTCTTTTATCGGCATCAATTTTCAGGGCTCCGAAATCCAGTATGCCTTCTTTTTTGGAAGTGGCTTCCGGTTTTGACATCATCTCCATTCTGCGGAAAATTGCTTTGACCCTGGCAACAAACTCCCGAACACTGAAAGGTTTGGTCAGGTAGTCATCAGCACCCATTTCCAAACCCAAAACACGATCAATCTCTTCGGACCTGGCCGTTAACATCAGCACCGGAGTTTGAATTTCCTTACCCCGAATGCGCCTGCAAATCTCCATACCATCCATTCCGGGCAGCATGACATCGAGAATTATCAGGTCATATTCATGGGTTAGTGCTTTTTGCAAACCAGCCTTACCTTCATACGCCTTTTCAAGTGTACATTCCAGATCATTCAAGTGAATGTCCAGCAACTCCACAATATTAGGGTCATCCTCGACCACCAGTACTTTCTTCATAGTAAATAGCCTTGTTCTTAATGTTTTACAAAATTATTATCCAATTATCACAAAAGTATCACAGCAATATACAGGAAACATAAACACAAACGACAGCAGCCACAGTATTTGTTTTGATTTTCATTTGCAGGTGTCGCTGTGCGGACAATAGTGAATAGAAAAAACCAGTTTTGAAAAACCAAAAATAATTTACAGTCCTGATTTACAAGCAATTACACCCAAGAAAATACCATCGATTGGCCTGTTATACTTATGTGATATTCCCGTGATCCCCTTGTAAGGTCCTGCCTGTACCTTTGCCAGTGAAATTAATAATCAATCAGAAAAATTCATAACAATGACACTTATTAGAAATCTTTCATTAATCGCTTTAGTAACATTAACGGTCTTTGCATGTAAGGATGATGACATGACTCCTACTGAACAAGACCTCACCCTGAATATTCAGGGACTCGAAGATCTCGGACCTGATTATGCCTATGAAGGCTGGATTATGGTTGACGGCGCTCCAAAGACTACCGGAGTATTTACAGTAGATGCTTCCGGAAATCTTTCTCAAACTACTTTCTCTCTTGATGCTGAAGACCTTGAAAAGGCAACTGCCTTTATCCTGACCATAGAACCTTCACCGGATAGTGATCCAGCTCCTAGTGATGTACACATCCTGGCTGGTGATTTTAATACTGACGACGCTTCGCTGACTGTAGGAGATTCCAGAGCCCTTGGAGATGATTTTACAACTTCTACCGGAGATTACATTCTGGCTACACCTACCAATGGTGCTGATTCAGACGAAAAAAGTGGTGTATGGTGGCTCGATCCAGCTGAAGGTCCTGGTCCGGGATTGGACCTCCCTACCCTGCCTGCAGGCTGGGAGTACGAAGGATGGGCCGTGATCGATGGCGTACCTGTAACAACCGGAAAATTCACGGATGTAACCAAAGCTGATGATAGTGCCCCATTTAGTGGCAGCATGGCCGGTCCTCCGTTCCCAGGAGAAGACTTTTTGGAAAATGCACCTGCTGGTTTGACTTTCCCTGTTGATCTTTCAGAAATGGTAGTAGTTATTTCTGTTGAACCTCAACCAGACAATAGTCCTAATCCATTTTTGCTGAAGCCGCTCGTAGGTCATGTACCTGCAAATGCCCCTGACCATACATTATTGAATATGGATAATAATGCATCGGCCTCTAACCCAACAGGAACTGCTTCCAAATAAATGTAAAACACTAAGCTTTCCATAAAAAATGCCGGGTCGTAAAAGTACGTACCCGGCATTTCTTTTATGTCGGTGTTGCGGGTTACGAGTTACGGGTTTCGGGTTTTGAGTTATAAACCAGTAACCTGTAACCAGCAACTTGTAACCTAATTAATTAGCAACATTATCAACTACCTCACCTGTTTTATCCAGCATTACCGGATCACCAAAACCAACCTCCGTCAGGCCTTCAGCCTGGGACGTAGCATCTCCTATAACCATGTAAATGAGATTGTTGGATACCAGATGTTTGTCAATAATCTCTTTGGCTTTTTCCAACGTCATATCCATCACCACTTTCTGCTCCTTGGCAGGATAATCCTTTGATAAACCGTAAGTAGAAATATTTTCCAGAATGCCCATCTTATCATAAAGGGTTTCATAACTCAAAGCACGACCTTTGATCAGCTGGCTCTTGGTCTTTTCAAGATCTTCTTCTGAAAAATCTTCTTTATAGCCTTCAAGAATATCCTTGAACAAAAGTGCAGATTCTTTGGTAACATTGGTACGAACACTTGAATAAGCTACAAAAGCTCCATTATTGATCCTACGGAATACCGTGGAATAGGCACCGTAAGTATATCCTTTTTCTTCACGCAATTGCTGGAACAAACGACCGGAGCTTCCTCCTCCCAGGCGCTGGTTCACTACCGTTGCTGCATAATAATCGTCATCTCCTCCTTTCATAGCCGGCGCTCCGATCCTGATCACAGATTGTTTGGAATCAGGGATATCAACCATATATACTGTGGACTGTTCCAGGGCAACTGGTTCAGGAAGTTCAGGAAGCGTAACATCTTTGGCCTCCCAACCCTTCTCCATTGAAGCAAGGGCATTCAATGCTCTTTTCTTCGGAACTGCTCCTGCAATATGGAAACTGGAGACTGTTGGTGAATAATTAGCTTCATAAAAAGCCTTCAGGTCATCAATGGTAATAGTTTCGACAGATTCTATTGTTCCGATTGTTGAGTTGGACAGAATGTTATCCTCACCATAGATCAACTTGGCAAAGCAACGGGCAGCGATCTGGTCAGGTTGTCCGTCGCGCTGCTGGATCTGGGTAATGGTACTTTTCTTAAGGCGGTCAAATTCCGTCTCATCCCACCTTGGTTCAAGCAACATTTCTTCCATTATCGAAAGAACATCTTCAAAATTACGGCTCAGACAACTTCCGTTGATGGTAATATATTCAGAAGATGTAGACATGGAGATATCCGCTCCCAGCTGACCAATGGCATCTTCCAGTTCTTCAGGAGTTTTATTGGCAGTACCTTCCTGCATGATGTCAGTCATTAAGTTGGCAACGCCAATTTTAGTTGGATCGTCCATAAGCAATCCACCTTTTATTCTCAGGCTAAACTCAACCAGAGGCAATTCATTGTTCTGAATTCCATAAACCTGCAAGCCATTGGATAATTTGGCATCCCAGATATCCGGAGATTTGACTACCGGTGTTTCTCCAAGAGGAGGCATTACACTTCTATCAATTTTTGAAGGCGTTTTTTCGAAATCCTCATTATCCTCCGGCAGTGGTGGTGGTTCTGCTCCTGCAACAATTGGTTCTTCTACCACAACGGCAGTTTCAGAGCCTTCCAGGGCAAGGTCAGCCATTCCACGAGGCACAAAACTGGTGGCCACGTAATTCTTTCCCTTGATGTATTGTTCATAAACTCGCATTACATCTTCTTCTGTGACGGCGAGGATCTTTTCAATCTCTTTTGTCAGCCCTCCCGGATCACCACGGAATTCATTGAACTGAACAAGCTGGAAGGACTTGTATAACAAACTGGAAATTCCATTATAGAAATTGGTTTCCTGGGTATTTTTGATCCGCTGCATATCACGGTCATCAATACCATTGGTTTCAAAGTCTTCCATGGCTTTAAATATGGCAGCCTGAACATCGTCCAGATCTGTCCCGGCATTTGCCCGAACTCTGATGGTGAATTCACCGGCAATCTCACGCTCCCCATTATAGGAAGAAACGGAAGGGGCCAGTTTCTGATTTTCAACAATTTCTTTATAAAAAGGTGCACGTTTTCCCTGAGAAAGTAATTCTCCGAGATAAGTCAAAGCATACATATCCGGATGCCCGTCCTCAACGGTTGGAAAAGTCATACGCAATTCAGGAAGCTGAGCAAAATTATCTTCGTGCATCAGCTTAATGGTATTGTCAACGGTAACCGGCTGTGGTTCAGGATGAGCAACCTCCTCCTTGGAAGGAATCTCTGCAAAGTACTTTTCGATCATGGCTTTTGCATCATCAAAATCGATATCACCGGCAACCACCATGGTAGCATTGTTTGGACCATACCATTGGTCATAAAACTCTTTTACATCATCGAGTGTAGCTGCATCCAGGTCTTCCAGGCTGCCGATAACCTGCCAGTTGTAAGGGTGGCCATCCGGATACATAGCTTTACCAATCACATAACTGGTGTGGCCGTATGGCTGATTATCCACACGCTGGCGCTTTTCGTTCTTTACAATCTGCTTTTCATTTTCAAAAACAGCTTCAGTCACCGTATTGATCATAAAGCCCATTCGATCACTTTCCATCCAGAGGATCTGTTCGAGGCCATCTTTTGGTACTACTTCGTAGTAAACGGTACCATCATTCCAGGTACCTCCATTGAAGTCGCCACCCATATCTTCGATGATCTTGAAGAAATTCCCTTTTCCGACATTCTCGGAATTTTGGAATAACATGTGTTCAAAGAAATGGGCAAAACCGGTACGTCCGGGTTTTTCACGATTGGATCCGACATGGAAAATAATAGCCACCGCGACAATCGGATCCGAATCATCCTTGTGAAGGATCACGTCAAGCCCATTGTCCAGGGAATATTTTTCATAATCGATGGATAACTCATCCGGATTGGAAGCGTTATCGCCAGATCCACCTCCCTGGTTACAGGAAGCAAGGCCAAAGACCAAAAGTGTGGTCAGGGAAAAAAACAATAATTTTGATAATTTCATATCAGGCGAATTTAAATTTAAGAAGTGGAAATTAATTGAGAATATGTTTATAACTTTTATTGGGAACCTCTAAAAAAGTACCATCATCTTTTAGGTTCTGAGGGAAGGGTGAATGAAAGGGAAAAATGGATGGATATTAAGTATTCTATTCAACAATCCATTGCTTCCAATTATCCTTTTTCACCTCAAAATGACCTTGCAGATAAATTGCTCATTTCCAAAGATTCAAAATTCTAACACATTCCTAATGATGAGGTAGCTGTCAACGGGATTATGTTTAAAGGGGTTACGACCAAACCTGCCTCAAAAGAGTCAGTGTTCAGGAACTTTAAGATAGGAAAAGTTCAAGTCGAATTATACTTGTTTTGGCTAAACTTAGGCTTATTGCCGTCAAAAGGCTGGTTTTTATCGACGATTGGAAGGATAATCAAAAAGGTAGTTCTTTGTTATTTTAAGACTGAATCCTTAAATCAATATCCATTTTGTCTTCAGACGAATATTTAGATTTATCTGGCTATAAACAAAAAAGGCAGCTCCGGTTGGAACTGCCTTTTAAAACTCAATATCTTTTCAGAAATTATTCTTCGTCTTTTTTCTCTTCTTCTTCTGCTTCTTCTTCCGCTTCCTCTACAGCCTCTTCAACTGCTTCCTCTGCTGCTGCTTCAACTTCATCAGCTACTTCCTCAACAGTTTCTTCTGCCTCTTCAACTACTTCTTCTACTGTTTCAGCAACTGCTTCAGGTGCCGGTGCAGCTTCAGTAGCTTTCTTCTTACCTCCACGACGACGACGTTTCTTACCACCTTTTGAATCATCTTTAGCGGAGTAGAGCTCGTTGAAATCAACGAATTCGATCATCGCCATTTCAGCGCCATCACTTCTACGGAATCCTGTACGCAAAACTCGTACATATCCACCTGGACGATCGCCAACTTTTTCTGCAATAGTACTGAACAATTCCTTAACGGCATCTTTGTTCTGAAGGCTGCTGAAAACAACTCTTCTTGAGTGTGTCGTGTTGCTCTTGGCTTTAGTTACCAAAGGCTCGATGTGTTTTCTCAAAGCTTTGGCTTTAGCCAATGTAGTATTGATTCTTTTGTGCTCGATCAATGCAATCGAGAGGTTGCGCAAAAGCGCTTTCCTGTGTCCGGCTTTCCGGCTCAGGTGATTGAACTTCTTACCGTGTCTCATTTTTTACGGTTTTATCTTCCCAACACTTTCTTTAAAATCAGGATGGCAGGCACATCCGGGATAATCAGATTATCTATCAAAGAAAGTTATCAAGAATTTTTTACAAAATCAGTCCCCGCGTTTGGGAACTGCCTACATTACAATTTCTTATTCTTCGTCCAATTTATACTTTGACAAGTCCATACCAAAAGTAAGGCCTTTGTCCTGGAGCAGTTCTTCAATTTCAACGAGTGACTTCTTACCGAAGTTTCTGAACTTGAGCAGCTCATGGGTATCGTACTTAACGAGTTCCGCCAAAGTATTGATCTTGGCTGCTTTCAGACAGTTATAAGCACGAACTGAGAGATCGAGATCTTCGAGTGAAGTCTTGAGCAATTTGCGCATGTGCAGGATATGCTCATCTACGATATCCGCTTCTCTGGTTGTACCGTCATCGAAAGTGATATTCTCGTCGGTGATCAACATGAGGTGCTGGATAAGGATCCTTGAAGCTTCCTTGATCGCATCTTCCGGGTGGATGGTACCGTCGGTTTTGATTTCAAAAACCAACATTTCGTAGTCGGTACGCTGTCCAACACGCGTATTCTCGATTCTGTAGGAAACATTTTTGATCGGAGTATAGATAGCATCTACCGGGATAACACCGATAGGAGCATCTTTTGCAAGGCTTTCGCTTGCTGGCACATACCCTCTGCCTTTGGTGATGGTCAACTCCATCTCGAGGTTTACAAATGGCTCCATGGTACAGATCAGGAGTTCCGGGTTCATTACTTTGAACACATTTGTGAACTCTTCGAGGTCACCTGCTTTGAAAGACTCCTTACCGGTAATGGTCAGGTAGATCTTTTCGTTGGTTACACTGTCATCAGCGATAACCTGCTTCAGGCGAATTTGTTTGAGGTTGAGGATAATATCAACCACATCTTCCACCACCCCACGGATAGTAGCAAATTCGTGGTCAACACCTGCGATTCGAACAGCGGAGATCGCAAAACCATCCAGTGAAGAAAGCAGGACTCTCCTCAGGGAGTTACCAATGGTCTGGCCGAAGCCTGGTTCCAATGGTTTAAATTCAAAAAGCCCTTCAAAATCATCAGATTTCTGTAAAACAATTTTGTCTGGCTTCTGGAAATTTAAAATACTCATATGAAATATTTTCTTTTGGGTCACGGAAGAGCAAAATGAGGGAAAAAAGCTTGCTGTTCCAATAGACTATTTAAACGTCAAATAGCTTTTCCTATCTTTTGGAAAAGCTTTTCCTTTAAAGTGGTTTCAGGCACCTTAAATACAAATTTTGACAGCCGGAAAATCCGGCCGTCAAAATCTTTATTATTTAGAATACAATTCAACGATAAGCTGTTCGTTGATCTTTTCTGGTATTTGCTCTCTTTCAGGATATTCGAGGAAAGTACCCTGCATTTTGTCTGCGTTGAATTCCAGCCAAGGGAAGTTACGCACTTCGTTTTTCGCACCTACTGAGTCTCTGACAACCTCCAATCCCTGAGACTTTCCACGCACAGATACGATATCTCCAGGCTTCAGCAATACTGAAGGGATGTTGGTCAATACACCATTAACAGTGATGTGTTTGTGGTTTACCAACTGTCTGGCAGCTCTTCTGGTAGGAGCCATTCCCAAACGGAAAACAGTATTATCGAGGCGAGATTCGAGCAATTGCAACAGTACAGTACCCGTTACGCCTTTTTTGCTACTGGCTTTCTTGAAGAGGTTTCTAAATTGACGCTCCAACAAACCATAAGCATATTTTGCTTTCTGCTTTTCCATCAACTGGAGGCCATAATCAGACTTCTGTCTTCTTCTGTTTCTACCGTTACCGTGTTGTCCCGGTGGGTATTTTTTCTTTTCAAATGCTCTGTCGAAGCCAAAAATCGCTTCTCCAAGTGCTCTTGCTTTTTTTGCCTTCGGCCCTGTATATCTTGCCATTTTTAAGAATTACTTTTTCTGGTTAAGTACAGCTTGTTCAACGATAATTAAACTCTTCTACGCTTTGGTGGGCGACATCCGTTGTGTGGAATTGGAGTGACGTCATTGATTTTAGTCACTTTGATTCCTGCTACATCAATCGCACGGATAGCTGCTTCACGTCCGGAGCCAGGCCCCTTAACAAAAACCTGTACGGCACGCAATCCTGCATCATGCGCAGTAGAAGCTGCATCAGATGCGGCGATCTGAGCTGCATACGGAGTGTTCTTTTTAGAACCACGGAACCCAGCTTTACCTGCTGAAGCCCATGAAATCACCTGACCTTTTTTATTGGTCAACGTAATAATGATGTTGTTGAAACTTGCTTTGATATAAGCAAAACCTTCCGGTTCAACTTTTACATTTCTTTTTTTAGCCTTTTTTACTCTTCCCTTTGCCATTATAGATTCAGGATTTTAAATTATGAGAGGCCGGTTCTTCCGGCAATCATGTATTTATAATGAATACCCGCTTTGGACAAACATACCCCCAACAGGTATTCCCAAAAGGTATTATTTAGTAACCTTCTTTTTATTTGCAACAGTCTTTTTCCTTCCCTTACGGGTACGTGCATTAGTCTTGGTACGCTGTCCGCGAACAGGTAATCCTTTACGGTGACGAACACCACGATAACACCCGATATCCATCAAACGCTTGATGTTCATTTGAACCTCAGAACGCAATTCCCCTTCTACTTTATATTCATTGGTGATCAAACGAGAGATCTCACGAACATTCTCATCTCCCCAATCCTGTACTTTAATATTAGGATCAACTCCTGCTTTTTCCAAAATCTCAGAGGAGAGAGATCTTCCAATACCGAAGATATATGTCAGGCTAATTACGCCACGCTTGTTTCTTGGTAAATCAACACCTGCTATACGAGCCATCTGTTAATTGATATTTGATTAAAATTATCACAACTCTCAAGGTTACCCCTGACGCTGCTTGAACTTAGGATTTTTCTTGTTAATTACGTACAACTTGCCCTTTCTCCTCACAATCTTACAGTCCGCAGAACGTTTCTTAATTGAAGCTTTAACTTTCATTATATAAAGTTTTTAATGAGCAAAAAAATATTGTCAAATTAAGATTCGCCATCCTTTTGGAAATAAGCAAACGATTTGACAATGTTTTGGTGCGTCTCTATTTATATCTGTAAACTATCCTTCCTCTGGTCAGATCATAAGGAGACATTTCTACTGCAACCTTATCTCCCGGGAGAATTCGAATGTAGTGCATTCTCATCTTTCCGGAGATTGTGGCTACGATCTTATGATCATTTTCCAGCCTTACTCGAAACATTGCGTTTGACAATGCTTCTTCAATAATTCCATCCTGTTTAATCAGGTTCTTTTTTGCCATATTTCAAATTTCGGAGTGCAAAGGTAATAAAAAATAATTAGAATCCATTCTCAAACCAGGAAAAAAATCACTTCCCCTTATGCACATGGTTTTTGTAAGTATCAAGCGAATTCAAAATCTATCTTTACTTCTTTGACATTATCATTTTTGCGAATAGCTTCTTCGACAAATGAATGATTAGATAATATATCCGCCTTCTCTTTTCTTACTGCCACGGTGTGTTCAAAATGTGCAGAAGGTTTTCTGTCTTTCGCATACACCGTCCATCCGTCCTTTGAAGTGGCAACTCTTTTGTTGCCCAAATTGACCATAGGTTCAATGGCAATAACCAATCCTTCCTGCAACTTAACCCCTCTTCCTCTCCGGCCATAATTAGGCACCTCAGGAGCTTCATGAAGGTTTCTTCCCAGACCATGGCCGACGAGTTCGCGAACAATCCCATAACCATGTTCCTTTTCAGCATATTGCTGGATCGCAAAACTCACATCTCCCAACCTGTTTCCAACAACTGCCTGTTCAATTCCTTTATATAGAGAAGTGTTCGTAACCTCTAACAATTTCATCACCTCATCCGAAACATCCCCAATAGCAAACGTATAAGCTGAATCTCCGTAAAACCCATTCTGAATCACACCACAGTCAACGGAGACAATGTCCCCATCCTGAAAGATCATATCTTTATCAGGAATCCCGTGGACAACCTGTTCGTTGGGAGATACACACAAAGTAGCAGGGAATCCTCCGTAACCTTTAAAGCCCGGAACTGCTCCGTTATCACGGATAAGTTCTTCTGCAGCTTTATCGATCTCGGCACCGGTAATTCCCGGTTTGATCATACTACCAACAAGAGCCAGGGCCTTACTTACCAGCAAACAACTTTGCCGTATCAGCTCAATCTCTTCGTCCGTTTTATATATGATCACTTTTTGTCCTGCCATAAGGTATGGGATATTACATATTTGCTCCGATACCCTGGAGACGACTGCTACGTCCCTGGATCTTACCGGATTTTACCAAACCATCATAACGACGCATCAACAAATGACTTTCAATCTGCTGGAGTGTATCCAATACCACCCCAACAAGGATCAGGATGGAAGTACCTCCGAAGAATGCGGCAAAACCGGCATTGATTCCGAAAGCTCCTGCAAAAGCAGGCATGATGGCGATAATGGCCAGGAATACAGATCCTGGTAATGTAATTCTACTGGTAATCGAATCGATGAAATCAGCAGTAGATTTACCAGGCTTAACTCCCGGGATAAATGCATTCTGACGCTTGAGGTAATCCGCATATTGAGTAGGATTTACCATCAAGGCTGTATAAACATATGTAAAGATCACTACCAAAAAGAAGTAGATCACATTGTAAGGCATAGACGTAAAGTCATTCATAGCGCGCACCCAATAGTTGGATTGAGCAGCACTATCAGCTCCAACCAAAGCGGTAATAATAGTACCAGGAAGGAACATCAGGGCCTGGGCAAAGATGATAGGCATTACCCCTGCCGCGTTTACTTTCAATGGAATGTAATCTCTTGCTCCTGCAACCGGCATCGCACTGGCACCACGGCCAACCATCCGTTTCGCAAACTGAATCGGAATTTTTCGAACCCCGGTAACGATAAGTACCGTTGCCATAATAGCCAGCAGGAATGCAGCGATCTCAATAACGAAGATCAACAATCCACCTTCATCAGATCTCAGCAAGAATTCTGCAGCCAACATATTCGGGAGCCTTGCGATGATACCAACGGTGATCAGCAAAGAAACACCATTTCCGATACCTCTGTCAGTGATACGCTCACCCAACCACATCGCAAAGATTACACCAGTAGAAAGAATAATGATATTTGATAACCAGAAAATGAGATCCGGAATAGAAGGATCAACAGCACCCATTTGCTTCACATAAGCGAGGTAACCACCTCCCTGGAGCAGGGTAATAACAACAGTCAACATACGTGTAATCTGCGTCAGTTTCTTTCTTCCTGACTCTCCCTCTTTCTGTTGCAGTTTCTGGAAATATGGAACTGCAAATCCCATCAACTGAATGATGATCGAAGCAGTGATATAAGGCATGATACCCAAAGCCATAATGGCTGCCTGGTTAAAAGCACCACCGGTGAAAAGGTTGATCAGGCCCAAAAGGTCATTTGGATTTGAAGAACTCTGGAGAGCTTCTTTAAGAATTGCAGGGTCAACACCTGGCAAAACTACATAAGCTCCAAATCGATAAACCAAAAGCATTCCCAATGTAAAGAGAATGCGGTTCCTCAATTCTTTGATCTTCCAAATATTTTTAAGCGTATCGATTAGCTTTTTCATCTATCTACAGTGTTTAGTCGCCCGTGGCAACACATATGAAACCACCAATAGAAGGCTTTTCAGACAATTCTATTGGTGGTTATCCTAAATAGTTATTAAACAAGATTTACACTACCACCTGCTGCTTCAATAGCTTGCTTTGCACTTGCAGAACAGGCGTGGACAGTAACATTGATTTTGGACTTCACTTCTCCGTCACCCAAAATCTTGACCAGATCATTTTTACGGATGGCTCCCTGTTCGATCAAAGTTTCCACGTTGATCGTATCTGTCTTCAACACTTCTGACATCTCCTGTAATCTGGCCAGGTTAAATGGCACATAAGATACAAGGTTTGGATTTTTAAATCCACGTTTTGGC
>QQUB01000274.1 GCA_008501835.1 Bacteroidota bacterium | reverse complement strand
AAATGATGTTGTGATAAATTGATGTTTCTGTGTTGTGATTTTTTGATATTGCGTTCTATTAGAAAAAAATAATTCAAGGCGATGCCTTTGCCGGGGCACAGAGGGAAGTACAGGTGTTGCCTTGTCGGAGGTGCCCCCGTGAACCTATCGTATCATCAAACCATCACAGCATCAAAAAATCAAATTATTTCCTTCCAAAGTCAGCAGGAATCTCTCCCCATTCCTCGGTATTCCACTTGAGGATCTTATTATTATAGGTATTGTTTTGAAGCCAGGTTTCGGCTCTGGCGATGAGTTCGTATAATTTGGCTGTCTTGGCCGTTCTTTTGAGTTGTGTTTTTACTTTTCGATTGCGAACCCATGCCATGGCGGTTCTTGAGTCCGTATATATTGGTGTGTCTTTCCCTGCATTTTTAAACATGGCCAGTGCGTGGACCAATGCCAGGAACTCACCAATGTTATTAGTTCCAAGTTCAAACTTCTGGTAAAAGATCTGTGCCTTATTTTTCGTATCAACACCTTGATATTCCATCACTCCCGGATTTCCACTGCAGGCCGCATCTACAGAGATGCTATCCCATACAATTTCCTTCATCGCTTCCGGACTAATCGTCGCAGGAGTCTTCTTACCTTTCTTTTCAAAATAATCTACATAGGAACCATCATAGGCAGCCTCTGCTTCTGCCAGGGTTTTAAATGCCTTGTATTTTGCATTGGGATATCCTTTGATCTGTAACTGACAATCATTCCAGGATTCATAAATGCCCGGGGTGTTGCCAGCCCAAACGACGTAGTATTTGTTCTTTTTTGCCATAGGGGCAAAGCTAAGGAATGTAAATGGAACGAAGAGACATCCCGTGCCAATTTTATTGGGTGAGCACGTAGTGCCGGGAATGTAAAATGTAAAATGTAGAATGTAAAAATGAAGAATGGTTCCAGTCTGCAGTCTCCAGCCCGCAGTCTTCAGTCCACAGTTTTTAGGAAAGATAGGGTGAAGAATCAAAATTTTGGTTGCGTACACCAAAATTCACATTTTTATAATCTATTCATTGAATGACGGTAAAGGATATTCCTTCGACAAGGTTTCGCCTTTTCCACCCACGTGCCAAATAAAAGGCAATACCTTGGACCATTCCTTTAACCCATGAAACTCTTTGAACCCTTTAAACCCTTTAAACCCCTTGAACAATTTAAACCCGTAACCCGCAACCCGTAACTCGCAACCAAAAAAATCCCTACATTTGCGCCAAAAGAAAACAATCGTAAATGAAATTGATTGACACACATACCCATTTGTACCTCGAGCAGTTTGATGAAGACAGGAATGAGGTATTACAAAGGGCTTTTGATGCGGGGGTGGAAGCATTGTATTTGCCGAATGTTGACAGCCGGACTATCGATGGAATGTTGGAGATGGAAAAGCAATGGCCTGGTCGTTGTTTTCCGATGATGGGGGTTCATCCTTGTTCGATAGGGGAGAACTATGAGGAAGAGTTGCGGATAGCAAGAGAGTGGCTGGACACAAGGTCTTTTGTCGCTATTGGTGAGATCGGGATCGATCTTTATTGGGATAAGACTTATTTTGAGGAACAAAAGATCGCTTTTTCAACCCAGATGGACTGGGCTTTGGAATTTGATGTGCCCATTGTTATCCATTCCCGGGATTCAACGGATGAGATCATTGAACTGATGCGTTCAAGGGCAGACAGGCTGCCAAGGGGAATATTTCATTGTTTCACGGGCAACCTCGAACAGGCAAATGCGATCATTGATTTAGGATTTATGTTGGGTATAGGAGGAGTGGTGACTTTTAAAAATGGTGGTTTAGATAAAACTATTGTGGATGTTGACCTGGAAAATCTAGTGCTTGAAACAGATGCTCCGTATTTGACTCCAGCTCCATTCAGAGGCAAGCGTAACGAAAGCAGTTATGTCAGACTGGTAGCCGAAAAGTTGGCTGCTGTAAAGGGAATTACCCTTGAAGAGGTGGCAAAAGTGACCACTGATAATGCCGGGAAACTCTTTGCCTAAAGGCCTCAAAACCATGTGTGATGTAATTAATTTTATTAATCACAGAGAAAATTTTGTTTTATTACATCTTTTTTGAATTTTTGTGACCGATGTATTGTTAAGTTCTACTTAATAATTATATTTGTTCGTGTTAGGAGTAACATTTGGCGGGTAAAAGAATCTGCTTTTTATTCTTGATATGGGCAGTTCCCGAATCAGATTTGGAGAGGTGCTCGAGTGGCTGAAGAGGCACGCCTGGAAAGCGTGTGTGCGCCAAAAGCGTACCGAGGGTTCGAATCCCTCTCTCTCCGCATTGATTTTTGAATTAATTTAAACTTTTAAAACAATCGTTAAACCTTGTTGACTATGCGAAAGTTAATAGCATTGCTGCTGGTAATTGGCCTTGCAGTATTTTCCGGAAATGTAGTTTATGGTCAGTCTCAGACCCAAGATGCAACCGAAACAGCAGCTGCCGATGATGGTACTGCAGATACAGACGGTACTTCCTTCCAGTTGTTGAAGAAGTATTTCATCGATGGAGACTGGCGCTTCATGAGTTTCGTATTGCTGACCTTGATTCTGGGTCTTGCATTTTGTATTGAGCGTATCATTACTTTGAATATCGCTACTACTAACACTGACAAATTGCTCAGTAAAATCGACGACAGTCTAAAGAGCGGAGACGTTCAGGGTGCCATGGAAATTTGCAAGTCAACTCCTGGCCCAACAGCAAGTGTATTGTATGAAGGTCTCAAAGCCGCCGATGATGGCCCAGAGGCTGTAGAAAAAGCCATTGTAGGTTACGGTGGTGTTCAGATGGGACTTTTGGAAAGAGGTCTTGTATGGATCTCGCTTTTCATCGCCATTGCTCCGATGCTCGGGTTTATGGGTACGGTAATTGGTATGATCGGTGCCTTTGACAAAATTGAGGCTGTAGGTGATATCTCTCCAACAGTTGTTGCGGGTGGTATTAAAGTAGCCCTTTTGACCACGGTATTTGGTCTTATTGTTGCCATTATTCTTCAGATTTTCTATAACTATATCGTTAACAAAATTGATGGTATCGTTAATAAAATGGAAGAAGCATCTATCGCATTGGTAGATATTATGGCTGAAAACAATACTTTTAAATCATAAGAATACCAAACTGATATGTATAATTTTTTAAATAAGCATGGCCAGACCCTGGCTTTCGGTCTAGGTTTGGTTATCATATTGATTTTCATCATCAACGGCTTTCCCAAAGCGTCTGCGCTTGAAGGTGAACTGGGGATGACGTTATCTGAAGTAAAGCCTGAAGACAGAGGAGATTGGAATTTCTTCAACTTCGGACTTAATGCAGCACTTGTTTTGATCGTAGTTGCAGC
>QQUB01000118.1 GCA_008501835.1 Bacteroidota bacterium | reverse complement strand
CCTATAAATTCCAACCTGGGTAAAAAAAATTACGTCTATTTTAGTAGAAGCAACCAGTAAACCACTTTTCTTATGAAGAATATCATATTTCTTTCCTTATTCGCCATCATACTTTTTGCCAATTGTCAGGACGAAGTTACCCCTCCCGACAACAACAATGACCTGGTAGAAGCCACCATCACGATGCCTAATCCAATGGCTTGTCCTACTATTTGTTGTAGTGGGTGGTTTATTGATATTGATGGCGTCCAACACCATTTTATTGATTTTCCTGAAGACAGTGATTTTACTTCGGCGGATATTGAAAATTACCCCGTTGAGGTATTGATCAGTTACGAAGATTCGGATGAATGTTGGGAGATTACTATTGTGTTATTGGAGATTGAAGCGAATTGATCATACTATAGATTGTTTCTATGTGAACTATGTGTCTATTGTGGTTTTAAATTTACGGTGCAGATTAACTGAATCGTAAAAATTTTTCCTATTCCGGAACTTTTTCTTTTCCATTTAAGTTTTAGGTTTCAAATTCAATAAAAAACCCGGAAGGGGAAATTGAAAAATGAGACAAACATTTCGACATATCGAATTTTCTGAGATTGAACGCAGCTCTATTGCTGCGGAAGGCCAGAGTACTCAACTCCATGAGGGGGCCTATCTCTTTGTCTTTATTATTTTTTCAATTATTCCTTTTCTGACGATCTAGATTAAAAGTATTCCGGATTGTCAGAAGACAACTCCGGGCGGCATATCTTTTTTAGAACAACCATTCGTAGTTGTTTTCCAAATTCAATAAGAAATATATAGAGTATGGAGCATGATAGTAAAGGGCAACCTTTACAGAAAGCTCATACCTCCAAAGGAGATAAAATGCAAAACCGCAAAATGTAAAATTTAAAATAATACATTTTCGGATTGCATTCCACTGGCAATAAAGCTTTCGTGGGAGAGCGTTGGTTGAAGCACCAAAGGGCAGGGTTCGACTCCCGTATTGCCACAACAATAATGCCTCAGTAGCCCAAACGGAAGAGGTGGCGGTCTTAGAAACCGTTTAGTACAGGCCTGTCTGCCGAGCCAGGTAGATTCGAGTCCTGTCTGAGGTACCATTTGAGGAATGAAGAGTGTAAAGTGCAGAGTGCAAAATTTAGAAGGAAGTTCGATATTCAAGGCCCGTAGGGCCGCATTCGCTCAAGTAACCGCCCGGTCTGATATGCCGGAGTCAGGTAAAGGTTGAAAATGTTGGTTCGAGTCCAACCTTGAGCACTGCCGGTGGAATGTAGAATATCCAACCGCAGAATGTCCAATAACGAAGTGTTTGGGTACGGGTTTTGAGTGTGAGTAATGTTTATTTCTTCACACCCAAAACTCTTTACTCACACTCCCTTCTACATTGGGTGTTGGATATTCGATATTCATCATTCAAAGCGGTCCCGGGGACGGAGTGGCTCAAGTCGTCGCCCTTTCACGGCGGAGGTAGCGGGTTCGAGACCCGTCGGGATCACCAAGACTCTACCGAAGGTAGGTCTGATTGAATTCCAGGGTCGAGAAAGAAGTTTATCCCGTCATAGAAAAACAAGGAGAGCAAACGACTATGATTTTCATGAGCGGGAAGACCCGTCGGGATCACAAACAATGCGAGTATAGCTCAATGGCAGAGCCTCCGGCTTCCACCCGGAAGACGACGGATCGTTACCGTCTACTCGCTCAAATAAAGCGATGTGGCGTAGTGGCAACGCAGCTCCCTTACATGGAGAAGATCATTGGTTCGATCCCAATCATCGCTACGACTTTAAGTTTTACAAAATTCGGGAACCTGGTTTCACAGGTAGAATTTAGCCTTGGGACGGTGAAAGATAAAGTCCGTACCACTGGTCGGGAGTTAGAGTCCCGGGTTCACCCCAAGATTTTAAATAACTAAAGTTGCGAGCTGGATCAATCAAGGTGATTTTTTCAATAATTCAGTATATAACCCCGAAAGAAAAGGAGTGTTTTTTGCTAAATTTCTTCAACCCTAACCCGCAACTTGATTTAAGTAATGAACCCTGTAAGTTTCCTAATCCTTCTTCTTCCTGCCCATATACAACTCTTCCTTGGTCAATTTTTCAACGCTTCTGAGGATCAGCCTTTCAGAGAAACCAGCAACAAAGGCAAAGGTCAATAGTAATTCAAAACTGATTGGCCCCTGGAAAATGAATATAACTCCGGTGCTCAGAAAGATGTAAATTGCCAAAGCAGATGCTGTTGACAGCATGAGCCTGGCGTTCATTACAGACCTGCCAAAGAATTTATTGGGAATAAAAGCTTTTTCACCAATCTTGATGGATCTTAAAAATGCACTGACCAAAGAACCGATGAAACCGGTTAGAATAACAAATAAGGATAACCTGCGGGCTTCATAGTGTTTCTTCCACCATGAAATTTTTTGCTTATTGGGATCCTTATCAGGTTTAGCCGCCTTTTTATCAGGTGTTGTTTCCTTTTTATCGGGTACATTTTTTTTAGGCGAGTCCTTTTTAGCACTGCCCAAAGGTTGGTCCATAGAGGAATTGTTGGTCTGTGGAGTATCCGGAATAATGGATTCAATTTCCGGTGTATCTACAGATGGGGGATCTGCCGGCAACGTGTCCGTTTGGGATTCAGAAGTCTCTTGTGTTGCTGAACTTTCATCGCCTCCCTGGTCTAAAGAATCTTTATCGACAGCTGGTACAGGTGGTTCCTCTTCTTCATTTTGCTGTAGCGTAACGGAATCTTTCGCATGGACAGCCTCCCAGAATGCTTCTGCCTGTTTTTCTATAACAGCCTCACTTAAATCCTTGGCATTTGGAAAATGTCCCAGGTTGGGGGCAAACAGGATCCAAATTAAAAGAGAAAGAAAAACAAGCTTGCCCAATAGCTGAATTCTATTATTGAATGCTTCCAGGTCTGCATAAAAATTATCCTGATATTCATCCAGTATCTTGGCTGCATATACTATATTTTCCAGAGGAACATCGGGATTAAAAATGTTTTTGACTTTTGTTCCATCGTCAGCCTTAGGAATCAGGTCTAATATTTTTTTCGACAGTTCTTTATCCTCTAACGCTGAACTTTCCAGAACTTTTTTTATCTCCTCGATTTTTTCTTCTGTTGGGTCAGGAATGGCGAGTAGACTATTGATTGTTTTTATTCGCCACGATCCCGGCTTAATCTTTTTATTTGACTCATAAAAAATAGTCATGGCTTCATTGATACAATAAGCCTTCCTGTATTTATAATCGAGTGTAAGCAGTTCGCGTCTTAGTTGTTTGTAAATTTTCCACCCGGTTTCAGAATTCAGATCTAAACGTGCCTGGTTAATTTCGGCAATTTTTGATTCAGCGCTCTTTAGCCAGGTTTTTTCTTCCTCTGTTAATTCAGAAAGACTTTTGTAATACTCTATCGGTCCGACAAGCTGGGGCAAATGATTGGATAATCTTTGACTTGCTTTTAATTTGCGGGAGGAAATTATTGTGGTCAAAAAATGCTTAAATCCTTTTGCTTTTTCACCTCCTTTTTTTTCAGCCATAATATTCGGTTTTAGTTTTTCTTTGATTGCTTTTTTGGGTTCCAAAGCTAAATCAAAGGGGAAATAATAAAATGCATACGAAAACTATAAGTACAAGATTTTTTGCTAATCTGAATGGAGAGAGACATTTTCGTCAATGAAAAGGAAAGGCTGTAATCCTCGATCCTTTAGGGTGTTACATATTGTTAAGGTAAAAATATTGCTTTTATACGACTTTGTCAATGGCCTTTTATATTTCCAATAATACGAATGAGAAAGGAACAATCTCGTAGGATCGATCATCTTTAGCCATATAAAAAATCCCGAATTTTGATTTTTATCAAAATTCGGGATAAATCATGCTTGCTATTTTCCTATCCGCCTGCACGATCAGGGTCAAAGCCGTTCTCAAGTAGCCACTCCCTGCGTTCTTTCTCAAGGTCTTTTCGGTGGTCAACAACTTTGCCGGTTCTTTTCTTTGGAGTCGGTTTTCTCCCGGTTGTCTGGTTGCGATGATCTCTTACATTTTGTGGATTGGTAGCTGAAGGACGAGGAGCCGGTCTGCCCGAATTTCCAGATTGATTACCGGAAGGAGGGCGGGTGACTACTGGTGGATTATTATTGATCTTATCTTCATCCACTTCGTAAACAAGTCCTAATTTGTCGATGCACTGGCCCGAGTTGCCAAAAAATCCGAATACCTTATACCCGGCAGGCACTGTTATTTGGAAGGGAGTTCCTTCATTGCCACCAAAGGGGCCGAATTTTCTGCGGTAGTTGGTGTAAAAAGTAACCTGATTAACGAAGCGACCCGTTTTACCCGTAACCTTGGTGATATACTCCCCATTGGCCAGGTAAATATGTTTCCAGGTGCCTCCGTTCTCTCCGGTTCCTTCAGTAAAAGCGCCACCCCTCTTCATCGACCAGGTAACCTGGATCTTTTCTATACGGTTACTTACTTTGAGGGATATTTTTTTCATGTCCCCAAAATTAGAGACATTACCGGTTGCCAATACTTCAGGAAGTATGAATGATTGTCCGCCGTTGCCACCATAGGCAGTTGAACCTGTATAAAGAATTGAGGCCTTGGTGTTGATAGTGATGAAACTTAAAATGAACAGTGTTGCGATAATTTGAATTCTGGTATTCATGACTATGGTATTTTTAATGAAAAAATCAGTTAATGATCATACCACAAAGTTGGGGTATAAATGCCTCCTGGAAACCATCCTTTTTATGGGTTTGAATAATATCCTCATTTATGAGGAGAGGCAAGGTGGACTTTTGACAATTGAATCTGTTTTAAAAATGCAAAGTGCAGAGTGCATGGTGTAGAGTTTTGAGTTTTGTCTCTTAATGGCTGTAGTTCAGTTTATAGATCTTGTCTCCTTCATGCTTAACAGGACTTTAGCCATTTCGAATTGGTCTAAATCACTGAAGTCAGATATGAATTGGAAAAAGGTTTTTGAAACATGCTCTTAACATAAAAACACCTCCCCCGAAATCGGGGAAGGCGTTCCACGTACATAAAAATCCTATATTGTTTATTTGCTGTTAGCCACTTTGGGTCGTTTGCTGAGCTGGGCTCTGTTTCTCAGATTAGTCCTTTTTTTACCCAAAACCAGATCGCCATTCGCATTGAGGCTAAGGGCAGAGGTGCAATCCTTGTTCAGCCCAATATCCTTACCCGAAATAGGGTCGTCATAATCGAAGCTGAAATCCAGCAAATAACCTACCGCCCAAACTCCACCGTAACAGGCTATTTTTGTGGCAGGTTCGGGAATGCCGGTACATTTGGCATAGAGTGCTTTTTTAAGTTTTGGCAATACGTTTTTGACGACGTATTGTGTCACCCCGTGCCTGCTGGTCTTATAATTCTTCACCGTTGTTTTTACCACTCCGTTTTCACAGGTAAAGACAAGATCAAAATCCACATCGATCTCTACATCAGGAGCTGCAGTTACTTCATAAGAAAGGTCCAGGTCGAAACGGAGTGTATTGTCATTGATCCTTTTTGAACTGATGTAGTATTTTCCCTGCTTTTTTCCCCAGGACACTTTTTTTACATCGTTAAGGGAGTTTCCAACAGCACTTTCCACCAAGTCATCAATAAAACTCTTTGGAACCATAGTCGGTCCTCTCCAGATGTTTCCAGTGACGTTGTTGTAACGATAGTTGGAGCTTTTACTCATTTCCCTTACAGGAATATAGAGCACGTCCTGTCGCTTGCTATTATCAGTGTCTAACCAGTAACCATTGGAGAATTTACGGGTATAGATGGTTACATTATTCACGATCAGATTGATTTCGCGGACATTCCATCCGTCAGATCCATGGATCTTCATTTGAATAAACTGGATATCCTTGATCTTATTTACATTGGGGGTTAAGACATCATAGGTGTCTGTACGATTTCGTTCCCGGTCATTGTGGGAAAGATTCAAATAAAAAGGGTTATCTCTTGCATTTAATCTGACGGATACCGGGTCATCTGTCTGAGCACCATCAAAACTGTTGGTCTTTACCTGAATTTGGAGGCGGCAAATAGATACATCCTTAAATGCAGGCCGACTTGGAGGTATTTCAAAAGTAATTGCATCTTCCAAAGAGTTTTTTGCAAAAGGAGCTGTAGCAAAGGAATAAGAAGTAACCATGCTAAGGGTCATTGCCAAAAAGATATTTCTTAGATTTTTCATAATAGTTAGTTTATAAAGGTTTGAATAATTTGTTTAAAACTTACGGTACAAAGATGGGTTCAACAGGGCCCGGAAACATCCACTCTTTTGAGGGTTGCGAATAAATCCCCATTTATGAGGAGAAGAAATGAACAATACAAAGCAGTCAATTATTTGCTAAATTTCTTTAACCCGTAACCCGTAACCCGCAACTCGTAACCCGTAACTCGTAACCCGCAACATGAATTAATTAACATAGAAAAATGTAACAAAGAATAACTTTTTTACCTTTGAGGAAAAGAAACATTCTTAAAATACAGACCCTGATTTTGAGATCAAAAATTGACCACCACATTTGTCTTAAGCCGTAGTTTTCATTCATGAAATCTAGTAAAACCATGTTGAACAAAATCGTATTCCTTTTTTTCTTCGCTTTTTTAATTCTGATTGGATTTGAAAATTGCAGTTCGCTTGGCAAATCCCAATATTCGATGAATAAAATTCAGGCAGAGAATTATCTGACCGCTTACGGAGAGCACGTTTTTGAAAGAGAATCATGCAAAAGTTGCCATACGCTGCATTCTGACAAACAGAACGCAACTACCGTTAGTCTGGACGGATTTGGTGGTAAATATTCAAGTAACTGGCTGTATTATTTTTTATCGGATCCCAAAAAGTTTATGGATCAGCCGAAAATGCCGACACATGTTCATTTGCACGATAAACTTCTCGATAAATCAACCTTTGGGGAAATTGTTGAAGAAAAAGGAACAAAACGTCAAAAAAGAAAATTTGATCGTACCTGGAATAAACTGATGCTGCAGGCGGATGAATTGTCAATGGAGATACCGCTGATAAAATCTGGAAATCCAGACAGAACAGAAGTTCTTGCCTTAATTTCTTACTTACAGCAAATTCCTTCAACTCCGAGCAAAATTACCGTCGATAGTCTGATTCACGTGAAACTCCGGGAAAAAGAACAATCGTGGGATAATTTCGTTCTGGACGAAAATAGTATTACGATGCAAGTTGCCCAGTTACAGGAAAGTATTGAAAATGGCAAGGTATTATACGCTGCTAACTGTGCTTCCTGCCATGGTCTTAAAGGAGAAGGCGGTACAGGACCTAATCTCACGGATGAATTTTGGCTAAATGGCGGTACAGATTTGGACATTGCCAGAACCATTATTTACGGTGCTGTCAAAAAGGGTATGCTTTCATGGCATTTCCAGGTAAATCCAACAGAAGCAGGGGAGTTATTGGCCTATATTAAATCTCTTAGTGGAACTAATCCTAAAAATGCCAAGTATCCTGAGGGTGTAAAAAATTAATCAATTAAGAATTATTTTGACGGATTTGTAAATTCGGCTCACCACAAAAACCTTCCGGTTTTCAAGCTCGAACGACCAGCTCGGGCAAGGGTGTGTTCATGAACTTTTTCCTTTGCCACGGGAGCTGAATCCCCAGTTGACCTGTGAACTCCTGGATATACTATCTATGGAACTGGAGAAGCCTTATCTTAATAACATGGTTTGTCATTAATGACTTCTCATTTGACACAATTCCTGAACCCATAATTGAATCCAAAATTTGCCTCTATTGCAAAATGTGAGGAACCGTAAGGTTTCTTGAAAGAATAAATGCAAAACTCAAATTTTTATGCCTATTTTCACGAAATTTACAAGGTAGAGATTAAAGGAATAATTATGGCAATTTCAAAAATGATTACCAAAGGCCTGATTTTTATCATTGGGGTTCTTTTAGGAACAGGAATCAAGGCACAAGATATTCGAATCAATGAATTAATGGCTTCCAATACAGGGTTGATTCTGGATGAGGATGGAGATACTCCGGATTGGATAGAGTTGAACAACTTTGGCGAAAGCCCTGTAAACCTGATGGGCTATTACCTTAGTGACGACCTTGAGGATTTATTAAAATGGCCAATTCCTGCAATCGATTGTGTTCCTGGGGAGCCAATACTCATATTTGCCTCAGGGAAAGACCGCCAACAAATGCCCTTAAACTGGTATACGATGGTGGACAGGGGAGATGAATGGAGATATATTGTACCTGATGGCACGGAATCTGAAAATTGGCGAAACATTGAATTTGATGATGCTGGCTGGAATGCAGGAGGAACCAGTATAGGATATTCGGATGGAGATGATGCGACCTATGTGCCCAATGGCACCATATCCGTTTTTATGCGGAAGCGTTTTACACTGGAGACTATTGATGGGCTGGAAGCTCTTTGGTTTCATATGGACTATGATGATTCCTTTGTTGCATATCTGAATGGGCTGGAAATTGCCAGGGCCAATATCGGTACTCCTGGCCTGGAGGTTACTTATAACCAGACAGCATTGACAGATCATGAAGCGGCAATTTATAATGGCGGCGCACCGGATGCTTTTGATTTGTCCGGTTTAATAAACTTACTGGTAGAGGGAGAAAATGTGTTGGCAGTACAGGTTCACAATTTAAGTGCCGGATCATCTGATATGACGGGCATTCCTTTTCTGACATTGGGGTATTCCCAAACAGTACCCTTAAACGCTCCATTATCCGATGATATAAACCTGGGGAATTTACTACCCCATACGAATTTCAAGCTGTCCTCTGCTGGAGAAACAGTTTATTTAACCCACGAAATGGGTGGAATTGTCGACTCGTTGGCTTTTCCAACCATCCCTGGAAATTATTCATATGGTATTCCATTATCCAACCCGCTCGACAGAGTAATCTTTGTTTTGCCCACACCCGGTTACCCAAATGCAGGGCCGTTTTTTGAAGGAGTGGTCACCGGAGAAGTACAATTTTCTATCGATCAAATGTTTCTTTCAGCTACCCAACAATTGGCTTTGTCCGGAGCAGGAGAAGAGGAAGTGATCCGATATACCCAGGATGGAAGTGATCCGGTTGCGACGAGTCCTGTTTACCAGCAACCGATAGTATTGAGTTCAAATCGAGTGGTCAGAGCACGTATTTTTAGGGATGATTATCTTCCGGGTAAAATTGGAACAAAGACCTACTTGTTTGAGAATTCCCATGGCCTTCCTGTTGTTTCCGTGACGACTGATCCGGATAACCTATGGGATAATGACACCGGCATTTATGTTTTGGGTGATAATTACGAAAATGCCTTCCCGTTTTTTGGAGCCAATTTCTGGCAAGACTGGGAACGTCCTGCCAATATTGAATTGATGGAACCTTGGGGAGAAACCGTTTTTTCTGCCAATTGCGGTATTAAAATTTTTGGTGGATGGAGCCGGGGACATGAACAAAAATCTCTGTCTGTCTTTTTTAGAAGCAGTTACGGAGATCCGATACTGGAATATGAAATGTTTGATTCCAAACCTATTGATCAGTTTCATTCATTGGTTTTAAGAAACAGCGGTAACGACTGGAACACTTCCATGATGCGAGATGGAATGATGACCAGCTTAATGAGAAATCTGGATATTGATCTTCAGGCTTATCGTCCCGCGGTTTTGTATTTAAATGGGCAATACTGGGGAATCCAAAACATCAGAGAAAAAACAAACGAAGACTTTCTGGAAGCAAATCATGGGATTCCGTCGGAAAGTATTGAGTTATTGGAGACGAATGCACAAAGCGTTGAAGGAAGCAATGCCGATTACCTGGAGATGATCAACTTCCTGGAAACATCAGATATTACCCTGTCGGAAAATTACGACTTGATGTCGGATAGAATGGATATTTCCAATTTTACTGATTACGTCATTGCCCAGATTTATATTGATAACCAGGACTGGCCGGGGAACAATATAAAATTCTGGCGACCGCAGGAAGAAGGGGGGAAGTGGCGCTGGATACTGTTTGATACAGACTTTGGATTCAGCATTTGGAGTGATAATAATTACCTGAACAATACTCTGGCATTTGCAACCCATACCAATGGCCCGCCATGGCCCAATCCGCCATGGTCGACTTTTTTGTTTCGAAAATTACTTAAAAATTTAGAGTTCAGAAATTATTTTATCAACAGGTTTGCCGACCTGATGAATACGACATTCAAACCATTGGCTGTCAAAAATCATATTGATGATATAGCGGAAGAAATCGATGGAGAGATGTCCCGACATTTTAATCGTTGGGCAGGCTCAAATATATGGGCATGGGATAGCGAAGTAGCTAAAATGAAATCTTATGCAGATGCAAGGGTTTATTATGTTCGTAACCATATTCGAAGTAAATTTTTCTTGCCGGGTCAGCATTCCGTTTCCCTTGCTAAATTTCCGGAACAAGGCGGCAGTATTGGCCTTAATTCCTTAACATTACATGAAACCCCATGGGCAGGCATTTATTTTGAGTCGGTTCCGATAAAATTAACTGCTTTACCTCAGCCGGGTTATGTCTTTGACCGCTGGGAGGTGAATGGAGAAGTGTTGACCGAAGAAACCATTGAAATAGACATTACTCAGGGGAGTACCATTAATCTTTATTTTGTTGAGGGCAACGCTGCTACATCAGTGGTTATTAACGAGATTAATTATAATTCTCCCTCCAATGCAGATGCCGGAGACTGGGTTGAATTACTGAATCCAACCTCCGGGCCAATCGATATGTCTGACTGGATTTTAAAAGATGAGGAGGATATACATGAATTTATAATACCTGAAGGTACCATTCTTGAACCACAAGGATATCTGGTTTTATGTCGCAGCAATAATAAGTTTTCAGAAATTCACCCTGACGTATGGCCTTATCTGGGTGAATTTGACTTCGGACTCAGTAGCAGCGGGGATATGGTAAGGTTGTACAATGCTTCCGGTGAATTGGTGGATTCTGTGGCTTATGGAGTGAGCACTCCATGGCCGGTTCAACCCAATGGAAGTGGACCAAGCCTGGAGTTGATTTATTTTAATTTTGACAATACCCTACCCGAAAGCTGGCAGGCAAGTTCTGGCTTTACAGGAACTCCGGGTGCTCCTAATAGTAGTCTGACACCTACGGAAAATCTTCCAATAGAAGATGGTTTGGCAATTTTCCCAAACCCATTTGAGGATTTTGTTATGATCAGTCCCAAAATTTCGGTAACGGGCCCCTGGAAACTCAGCATTTTCACTGCTGACGGCAGGCTTTGTTTTGAAACCATTTCGGATGATGCAGAGTATCGATGGAATGGAAAAGACTCCAGCGGCAATCATCTTCCGACAGGGGTGTACGGTTTGAAGGTAGAGACCGGGAATGGTGTTTTTGTAGGGAGAGTTGTATTGGGGAGGTAGGTGTAAATATTGGGAGAAATTCTCTAAGGCGGCACCTTTGCCTTGAACTGTGGAGAGCCAGAGGTGTTGCCTTCTCGGAGGAGTATATTTACATAGTTAAATACTTGTTGTATTTTGATGAACCCATAGTTCTTGACCCCTGAAGTTCCGGAAACAATCTGAAACCCTTTGAACTTTACATTTATTCCCCTGTTCTTTCTTCGTAACTCCCATCACAGACCCTGATTACAAATGATCTTATCTTCGCATTCAAATTCAGAAAAATGATCGCAAAAAGAATAATAGGATTTGGCCTCCTCGCAGGTATGGGATACGTGGGATATTTAAAACTGGAAGATGGCCTGGCCGGAAGCGGAACGGATATGTCCATGGTCCTGTTTTTAGGATTTATCCTGGCGGTATTGCTGTTCTTTGCTGTTAGGCGGGTGTTGATGAGTTAATCAATACAGTTTTTAATGCAAGTAATACTTCCATTATCCCGGATTAAGAAATACTATTTTTCCAAAAAATAGTATTTCTAATCAAATCATCCGCAACCCGCAACCCGCAACCCGTAACTCGTAACCCGTAACCCGATCACATATTATAATCCACTTTAATATCCACCACCTGCTCCTGTCTCTCCTCAATAGGCCTGATCTCGTCCTCCATCGTCACACCACCTCTTTCGCGGGATGGTAATGGTTGAACTGGGGCAAATTCTTCCACTTCTTCCGATACTACCTTTCCAAAGAGTGCATCTGCCTCATCAAAGTGTGCAATCAGTTGATCGATGCTGATCTCTTCCTGTTTTTCATCACTTTCCACATTGTCGAAACCTAAAATGTCCGCACCTATGTATTGTCCCAGTTGGTAATAAGCTTCCCATTGGATTGGATCGAAAAACTGGTCAGATGTTGGTTCGTGAGGGAAGGACGGGTGATAGATCTTGTATTTGTATGTTCCGTATTTCAGTTGATCGTCAGGAGAGAGTTCCGGTTTGCCCTGGGGAGCTGTGACACTTGATTTTACGTAAACAAATGTACTCACCTTCTTATTTTTGTAATGCTCAACAACTACCTTGCCTTCCTTCACAACTTTGTCCCACAATTGATATACATCCGCAATGGCATAACGCTTACGGGAATATCCGTGGGATGGATTAGGTCGAATGATATCTTCAGGAATATTTCCTTCCCGGAACCGAATTTCCAGGCCAAGCTCATTTCTGGCTCTGATGGTCAGATTCTCGAGATCAGCAAAGGCAAATTCCGGATCTGCTCCTGCATCGATAGCAATGATGAGCCTGCACTTGCGGCGCAATAATTCAAAAACAGCCAGATTTTCGATATGGCCACCGTCAGATATATTCACCATACGGTTATCCGTTCCGATGCGGGAAAGCAACTCATAAAAGAAATACAAAGGCCACCAGACCACAGGGAATTTAGTATCCAGTTTGAGCGGGTTCCATGTCCAATATCCCAATCGAAGGTTCAACAGGGTAGTCATGATGCTCATTATTTTGTTGGAATAAATGCCCATCCCGGGATTGACTGCTGCTGCGGAAATGGTAACCGCTGCAGGTAGTGTCATGTTTTTATATCCAGTTGTATCCCCGGTTGGAATATATCCCGTCAATTTGGCACCGCAAAACAGGGGTGACAACAAAAAGTAATCACTGGCTTTGGTTCCTTTAAAATTCGGATCGTTGGATGCCTGAAGGTT
>QQUB01000351.1 GCA_008501835.1 Bacteroidota bacterium | reverse complement strand
TATTAATTTCCGCCAAGGATCAACGGCAATCCGTCTCCGCCACCGCCGCCAACTACAATAACTTTGGAGTTAGGGGATTCGGAAAGTTTAATAGTAGCTTCAATACCTTTATCCCGAAGAATGTTCTCGGTAAGACTGGCATTCAGGATACGGTTCGCATCTGCTTTGGCCTGAGCCTCGATGGTCTTACGCTCAGCTTCCTGCCTTTCTTGTTGAAGAATATACTCATACTTCAAGGCTTTCTGTTCAGCTTCGATTTTATCCTCAATGGCTGTTTTTACCTTGTCCGGTAATTCAATATCACGGATGAGTGTAGCTCTGAGGTCCACATAGTTTTCACCAAGTTTATCTTCGAGATTTTTTTGAATCATGCCCTGAACCTCATCCCGACGAGTAGAATAGAGTTCCTCCGGGTTAAATTTACCAAGAATTTGTCTGGCAGAGGATCTGAGTTCCGGCACCACCAGGGAAGTCAGGTAGTCTTCTCCGAATTTTTCGTGCAAATAACCCACCTGGTTATACTGAGGATTAACACGAATAGAAATATCCACCTTGATGTTCAAACCATTACTGGAAAGTACTTCCAAAGGTTCAGACAATTGCTTTTCACGTACATCGTAAACGTACATGTCATTCCAAGGTGCAATCACATGAAATCCGGGAGTATAAACTTTCTCCTTATCAAGACCGCCGCCAAAAGTGCGGAAAAGAACACCTCTGTGTCCTGCATCAATGGTCAGAAAGGTAGCACTTGAAAACATGATGACTACCAGAAGAATGATAAATCCGATAATTGCTGTGGTTAAGAATTTCGGAGAGATGGGTTTGATATTCTTTTGTTGTTCCATTATTATTTAATTGTTTAATTATTGTTTTAACACCGGCCAATATTCAATCTGAACCGGCAAAATGAAATATTATTTAAAATTTTCTTTCTTCAAAATCTATTTCGATTAACCAGATGTTTTTCACGATATAGGTGGTCGATTGACCCGGTGGAAAAGCACTATTCATAAGAGGTTGGTTTTATTATGCCAAAGATAATAATTTCCTTCTTTCCCAACCATTTTTCTGTTTTTGTCGTACATTAGTTAAAAATAAACAATCTGAACTTTGTCAAGTTCACATTTACGGCTACTTTAGAGCCTTTAAATCCTTAAAACAGGATTGCGCTTATTGCATTTTATCAAAATTATATATCTTTCGGGTTGAACTACAAAAAAATTTCTATGAAGCTTTTTAAACCTTTACTCCTATTGACTTTTAGCCTGATCATTGGGTCTGTCAGTGCCCAGGACATGCACTATACCATGTACAATATGTCTCCTCTGACTATGAACCCTGCTTTATCCGGAGCATTTTCGGGTACGGTTAGGCTTGGAGGAATATACAGGAACCAGGCTTTCTCTGTTTCCAACGCTCGCTCTTACAGCACACCATCTTTTTACGCAGATGCACCGATCATCCGAGGCTTCAGAAAGCAGGACTGGGTAGGTGTAGGTATTTCTTTTTTAAGTGATAAATCAGGTTTCCTCAAACTTGAAACAACCCGTGCAGCCCTCTCTGCAAGCTACCACTTAGGGCTCAATAAGGCAGGTACTTCTGTACTGACGATTGGTTTCCAGGCTGGAAGTACTACCCGTAAGATCACTCAACCAGATCCACAAGATAATAATTATGTGGCCATAGCCGCCAGTGAAATATTCCCGACCAGTGTTGGAGGTGGAGGAGCCGGAGGTATCGGTGACCCGACACTTAATGCAAATGATAGAATGTTAGGAAATTATGCTGCAGGATTGTTGTTTCGTACACTGATCAATGATGACTCCAGGTTCGAACTGGGAGTTGCTGCTGCGAACATTCCTTTGACAAAAAGAAACAATTATGCTTTTGTACCTACCGGTACCGGTTTGACCCGCCCTCTTTTGATCGCAGCCCATACCAAATATGAAATGCCGATCAATGAGAAGTTCAGCATTGCGCCAACAGCATTCTTCCAGATGGAAGGTTCAGCTATGGAAATTTTATTCCAGGGTTGGGGTGGTTACCAGCTCAACGAAGACTTCAAACTCAACTTCGGTCTGGGTTACCGCTTCGGGGATGCGTTAAACGTTCTCGTTGGTGCAGATTATAAAGATCTCAGGGTAGGACTTGCGTACGATATCACCTTATCTTCATTGAGCGACGCCAATAATTATAGCGGTGGTGTCGAGATCGGAGCATGGTACATCATCAAAAAATACAAAAAACCAGTTGTGAAGCCTAAAGTGCTTTGCCCAAGATTTTAACACATACGATGCAATAATTTTTTTAAAAAGCCAATTTGAAATTTAGGTATCGTTAAATAATAAAAATAAGGAGATGCAAAAAAGACTATTATTCTCAACCATAACTTTTCTTTTTGCCCTGGGTTGTATGGCTCAGCCACTGAATAAGGAATCTTATGAAGTGATGCTGCAACTGGCTGAAGAGTACTATGCCATGGGTGATTATTACAGCGCACTGGAAAAATACGAAGAGGCTTACGATGAACGTGGAGACAAAGCCCTCACCATTAAAATGGCCGAGCTGCAATACGAACTCCGTGATTATATTAAAGCGGAAAGACTCTATCGCCGATTGATTGACAGAGCTAAGGAGGACGATGACACCTACAACGAACATAAGTTCCAGTATGGCCGTGTTTT
Source organism: Bacteroidota bacterium (assembly GCA_008501835.1). Classification (GTDB taxonomy): domain Bacteria; phylum Bacteroidota; class Bacteroidia; order Chitinophagales; family Saprospiraceae; genus BCD1. Next base: position 10,476 of record QQUB01000351.1, on the reverse strand, counting down.
GAAAATGGTTGGTAAATATGATAAAGCTATAGAAGTATTAAACCAATTCGTGGCTCAAACTTCAGATGAAACACTGAAAGAACTGGCTCAAAATGAAATCGCCGGAGCCGAAATGGCTGAGATCCTTCCGGAAAACAATAAAGGTGTTTCTGTCAATAACCTGGGAAGAAATGTTAACATCCCATTGTCTGAATATTCCCCTGCCATGGGCAATGACGGGAAATTGTACTTTGCAGGTCTCGATCGTGATCTTAAAAAAGCTGTGGAGGTTGGAGAAGATCAAACGCATTATTCCAAAATCTTCGTGTCCACAAGAGGTGAACGTAGTTGGGAAGCAGGAGTGCCTCTGGATGAAAAAATCAACCGTCCCGGATACAACAGTAATAACGTGTCTTTTTCCGTTGATGGCAATACCATGTATTTCACCCGTTCATTACTGAGTGGTAATAACCTAACGGAAAGTAAGATCTATATGAGTACCAAAAGCGGTGGTTCATGGACAGGAGCTAATGAGGTAAGCGGAATCAATGGAGAATATCTGGCTACCCATCCTGCTGTAGGTGAATTATTCGGTAAAGAAGTACTTTTCTTCGTTTCCGATATGGAAGGTGGTGAAGGTGGAATGGATATCTTCTACGCAACACATAAAGGTGGTGGCGTATATGGAGATCCTGTAAGTCTTGGACCAAAGATCAATACTGCCGGAGAAGAAATGACTCCATACTATTATGACGGTACCTTATTCTTCAGTTCGACAGGACATCCTGGAATCGGTGGTGCGGACATTTTCTACAGCACCTGGGACGGAAGCCGCTGGAGCGAGCCTAAGAATATGGGGAAAGTTTACAATACCAGCGTGGATGATCTTTACTTCACCATGTATAACGACGGATATAGCGGATTCCTTACTTCTAACCGTCCAGGTGGACGTTCAGCAAAAGGAAGGACCTGTTGTGATGATATGTTAGGATTTGAAATTCCTAAAATGTATGCAGACCTCGTCGTTGGGGTATTCGCAGAAAACAAAGAGCCTATTCTTGGAGCAGTTGTTACCTTGTTAGAAACTTCAGGCGATGCAGAAGCTGCCGGACCTGAAACAAAGTCAAATGACAAAGGTAACCGCTACGATTATGGCCTTTCTTTGGAAAAACCATACAAAATCCTGGTAAGCGCAGAAGGATACTTCCCGGATTCATTGACTTTCAACACCGTTGGACTAAAAGAATCCAAAACTTTCCAGAATAACTTCTTCCTCAAGCCAAAGCCTGTAGTACCTGAATATATTACAGTTGTAGACTCCACTCCGATCGTAATGGAAAATATTCTTTATCCTTTCGATAGTGATGTGATCACCGAACAGGCAGAGCAGGATCTCCAGTTGATCTATGACATCATGACGGAATATCCGGAGATGAAGATCGAGTTGAGGTCTCATACGGATTTCCGGGGTGAGGCACCTTACAACCAGGATCTTTCTCAGCGTCGTACAGAGTCTGCCAGAAGATGGCTGGTTCGTAAAGGCCTCGATCGTTCGAGAATTGAAGCTAAAGGATATGGAGAAGGTACTCCGCAGACGGTTTCTGACAACGTAGCTGCAACTTATGATTACCTGAAAGCAGGTGATGTACTTACGGAAGAATATATTAATGCTCTCGGTACGGAAGAAATGAAGGAAGTGGCTCACAGTCTCAACCGTCGTACAGAATTCCAGATCATCGAAGGTCCTACCAGCATCGTTATCGAAACCAGACGTTTGAAAAAACAAGAGGTTTCTGAAGATGAAGAGGCACCTATCAAACAAGGAACAGGTACAGAGAGAAAGAAGACCCAGAAGAAAAAGTCAAGAAGCAGAAATGGTATGATCGGGAACCAAGCTGCTACCCCAGCCACTATCAGCCCAATGTCTTCCCTTTATGGAAGAAAGGTTACCAAGAATGTTCCGATCATGACTTTTGAACACCGTGTGTTTGATCTTGGTCAGGTTAAAAGAGGTGAAAAGCGCAGTATGACCTATAAGTTTACCAATAAAGGAGATACGGCTTTGAAAATCTCTCTGATTTCTGCTTGCGACTGTACAACTACTGATTATCCGGTAAAAAGCATTAAACCAGGCGAAACCGGAGAGATCGAAGTTGTTTTTGACAGTACCGAAAAAGAAGAAAGCGAAACCATTGATGTGGACATTTTCCTTGAAAATACTATTCCGGGAACGGAAGAACCCATCGTGGAAATGCTTCAGTACAAATACGAATTGATCAAATAAACTGATCTGATGTCTTTACAAAAAGACTCTTTAAGCCCTGATTTTGGTTAGAACCAAAATCAGGGCTTTTTTGTGGAACTTAAGATTATCAAACGAGTATGGAAAGTGCTGAAAAATAATGTACCTCGCTGGCGGGGTCGGATCAATGGAGAAAAGGTGACTTTTCCAATGGGTGATCCGGGGGTGGATTCCCTGCGAGAAGTGATTCCACTCCCGGTTTTAAGATAATAAGTTTACACTTTTTAGCTTAAAACCGACCCCGCCAGCGAGGTAAATCAAAGGTTAAACCCAACTAATGCCACAGTGTATTGAACAAGAGTGTACCACAACATTGATAGATGAATTGAAGATTTTTGTCTAAATTAGCTTGTTGAATTACCAATTAAGGAACAAAAACCTTAAAATCGCGTTTTTAAGACTATGTTGGTTATCATAAAATAACCGTAATTCAATTTGAAACTTTTAAAAACAGCAAAGAAAATTAATCACCATTTTAGCAATTTTCCAATTTGGTATTTTTAAAAGTTTCCGCAATATTTTTTAATCATTTAACTCATAACTTATCATGAGCAGAAGAAGAGGATTATTCCGCGGGTCATCAAACCCCATGATGAATGAACAAATGTTTCAAAAAGCAGGTCAACAGACCCTTGACGGACACTTTCTCGATGTAGGAGAAAAAATGACCGTACAGGGGGCTATCAATAAAAGTTTCATCCTCGGTGCCATCATGTTGGCTACTGCACTGGTCGGATATATGATGCCGTCACCACTTTTCATGTGGGGAGGTGCCATTGCCGGTTTGATCGTAGTGATCATTGCAGCACGTAATCCGCAAAGGTCCGGTACCCTGGCCCCTATTTATGCTGCCCTTGAAGGATTATTCGTAGGTGCGGTATCCGCCATTTACGCTTCATTCTTTGATGGAATTATTTTCCAGGCGGTGACATTGACTATGGCAGTATTTTTTATGATGCTGTTCATTTATAAAACAAGGATAATCAAAGTTACCAGTAAACTGAGAGCAGGCGTGGTCATGGCTACAGGAGCTGTTCTGCTTGTTTACATCCTGAATTTTGTTTTATCTCTATTCGGGGTAAATATTCCGTTCCTTCATGAAGGCGGAACCCTGGGTATAGGTATCAGCCTTGTGATCATTGGTATCGCATCCATGAACCTTTTACTGGATTTCGACAATTTCGAAAAAGGTGAGAAGTACGGTGCACCATCCTATATGGAGTGGTTTTCCGCCATGGGCTTGCTGATTACACTGGTATGGCTTTACATCGAAATTTTAAGGCTCATAGCTCTTTTATCAAGAGACTAAGGATTAAGTAATTTCATAAAAAACGCCTGAGGCAAAGGTTCATATCACCTTGCTCAGGCGTTTTCTCGTTTAACAAACTTCATTGTTATGACCAAAGAAGAAAGAGCGGAATTAAAAAAACGAATAGAAGAAACCATTGAAAAAACGGAAAAGGAATTATCCTATCTCGAAGATGCTACCAAACCTATTACTCCGGAAAATTCTATTGGACGGGTGAGCAGAATGGATGCCATCAACAATAAAAGTGTTTCGGAAGTCGCATTGCGGTCAGCCAGGAAAAAGTTGTCCAACCTCAAAATTGCTCTACACAACATCGACAATCCGACTTTCGGAATATGCTCCAACTGTAAGAGACCAATTGCTCCTGCCAGACTAATGTTCATGCCTCAAAGTACCCGTTGTGTGAGATGTGCGGACAGATGACAAGGGAATAAGGGAACTGGAGAATAAGGATAAATATCTCAAGGCGATACCTTTGCCCGGCCCAGTGTGAGAGCTTAGGTATTACCCCCGACACTGAGTGTGCGGGCAGGCTTTTTCGGAGGGAGAACCCATTGTTACCTTATTTCATTATGTCCTTTATACCTTAAAACAAAGCAGGGCACTAGCGTTAGAAACGTAGCACCCTGCAACCCCAAAAAACCAAATGAAAACAATCTTTATAAATAATAACCGGCAGTTTCCGGTCGCATTTATGTCTATTTACCCTTATAAGACAAATATCTTGCCAAAATGTTGTTCCTCTGATAAATTTTAGCTTCATTTTAACGCATTTTTAACGAAAGAATATTCAACAAATCCTTGCAGGTCGTATCAATTTTAATCCTTCCCGAAGCATGCGGTTAATGATTATTTTGAGTAATTTGCCTTTCGTTTAAAAAACCTCCGAGGTTTAAATTCTGGTTTGGGCAACTTTCTGAAAAATTCCAAAATGTTCCATGACCAAAACCTCGGAGGTTTGCATCCGGGTAAAAAAATTTCCGGGTTTTGCCTGGGGCCTTTTTATAATCTTGGAAAAACAATAGATCATTGGCTAAGTTAAAAACCGTATTCGTTTGTAATTCCTGTGGCACGACCTACCCCAAGTGGTCAGGTAAGTGTAATGCCTGTAATGAATGGAACACCATTACAGAAGAAGTTGTAGAGAAAGAAACCAAACAAGAAGAAAAAAACCGAAGCTGGAAAGCAGAAGGTACCGGAAAAATAACCAGAAAAGCGGTTCCCCTTTCACAGGTGGAGGCTAATAATATTCAACGGCAGGTAAGCGGGGACGAGGAATTTAACCGAGTGCTGGGCGGAGGGTTTGTTCCAGGGTCTGTAATTCTCATTGGAGGATCTCCCGGAATTGGAAAATCCACACTCCTACTCCAGCTCGCTTTAAACGTAAACATGAAAACCCTTTACGTTTCCGGTGAGGAAAGTGAAGGACAAATAAAATTGAGAGCAAGCCGTCTCGGAACACAGCATGAAAACTGTTTCATCTATACTGAGACGAACACCAATAAAATGCTTAAACAAGCTAAGGCAATTGAGCCGGATTTATTGGTTGTTGATTCCATACAGACCATGTCTTCCCCCCATCTCGAATCCATGCCCGGTAGTGTTTCCCAAATTCGAGAGTGTGCTTCTGAAATGCAACGATTCGCCAAAGAGACCAACATTCCGGTAGTGATCATCGGTCATATTACCAAGGAAGGTACCATTGCCGGTCCAAAATTACTGGAGCATATCGTGGATGTGGTATTGCAATTTGAAGGAGACCGTAATTACAGTTATCGTATTCTGCGTACGATCAAGAACAGGTTCGGTTCAACAGATGAGCTGGGTATCTATGAAATGCAGGCAACCGGTTTACGGGAAGTTTCCAATCCTTCAGAATTGTTGATTTCTCAAAAGGATGATGACCTGAGCGGCAGTGCGATCGCTGCCACCATGGAAGGCATGCGGCCGATGATGATAGAAACCCAGGCCCTGGTGAGTACGGCTGTTTATGGTACTCCTCAAAGGTCCGCAACCGGTTTTGACTTGAGACGACTGAGTATGCTGTTGGCTGTGCTTGAAAAACGAGGTGGATTACCTTATGGCCAGAATGATGTATTTCTCAATCTCGCCGGAGGCATTAAAGTTGATGACCCGGCCATTGACCTTGCTATTGTCAGTGCTTTAATTTCCTCACTCGAGGATGTTTCCGTTCCGGCAGATATCTGTTTTGCCGGCGAAGTGGGTCTTTCCGGAGAAATCAGATCCGTCAGCAAGATTGAACAACGGATACAGGAAGCGGACAGACTTGGTTTCAAGCAGATCTTCATTTCTAAATTCAACACCAAAGGGTTGAATCCAGAGCGGTATAATATTCAGATTTCTACTATTGGAAAGGTTGAGGAGTTGTATAAGGCCTTGTTTGAGTGATTTTACCCAACCATATACAAAAACCACTCCCCCACCTCGAACTGCTTCCACAAAATCCTAATCCCCACAAATAAGATCAAAAGGGCCGTAACTTTTTTCACCCTGTCCTGTGAAAATTGAACAGCGCTGAGTCTGGAGCCGATCTGGCCTCCTATAAAAACTCCTATGGCAAGCAAAAAGGTGAGATTCCAATTGGCTTCAAACTTATCATTTAGTAGTTGTCCGGCAAGACCTGAAATAGAATTCACCAAAATAAAAAAACTGGATGCCGCCGCAATGGTCTTCGCCTTATCCCATCGGGTGAGATGTAAAATAGGTGCCAAAAAAATACCTCCACCAATACCTAACATTCCTGAAATAAACCCTACCCCTCCTCCATAAACAGCATTATACCAAGATGTTTTTCCCTTAACTTCCAAAGTATCATCCTGCTTTTTACCAGGTCTGAACCACATTCCCAATGCGGCCAGAATAAGGGCAAGTCCCAGCATAATAAAAAATATGGACTGACGGAGAGGAATGAGTCCCCCAAGGAAGGCCATGGGAACGCTGGCAAGTACGAGAGGTAAAACTTTCCGCCATTTATAATGACCGTTTTTCATAAAAATGAGAACGCCGCTTGTAACAACAACAATATTACAAATCAAGGCGATAGACCGGATCTGGGTAAATGGCAGGGAATATAAAGCAAGTAGTGCCAGATAACTTGACCCACCACCAAATCCCGCCGAAGAATAGAATAAGGCTATCAAAAGGAAAAAGAAAAACAATTCCCAATACTCCGCAAAAACAGATAACAATGTCATTTTGGTGCTCTTCTGCTTCGTTTTCGAATGATTGCAAAAGTATAGAATTAAATAACTAATCAGGCATTAAGCATAACCAAATTGGAGTATACCGACTATTAACAGAAGCCAGTAATTAGATTTCTTAAAAAATATTAACCAATATTTGTTTTTTATTTTAACCATGGTTAAATTTGTATTTAAATCACATTAAAATGTTGACAATCTCTAAAGAAAATTACCTCAAAGCCATTTATAAACACCGCGAAGGCGAGAACCTTCCGGTACCTGCATCATACATCGCTGATGAATTGCAGGTTTCCAATGCAGCCATTAGCAAAATGGCGAAAACGCTTTCCAATAAAGGCTTATTGGAATACCAAAAACATAAAGGTGTACGATTGACCGATGAAGGAGAAAAATTTGCTCTCAAGGTAATTCGCAGGCATCGCCTTTGGGAATTATTCCTCATCAACGTTTTGGGGCTGACCTGGGCAGAAGTCCATGATGAAGCTGAAAAACTTGAACACTCCACATCAGAGTTTTTGATCAATAAAATGGATAAGTTTCTCGGTTTCCCGAAATTCGACCCACATGGTTCCCCCATTCCTGACCGGAACGGAAAACTACCGGAATTGCCATCTGTACTGAAAATGTCTGAATGTGAAGCAGGGAAAACCTACCGGGTGGCAAGGGTTCAGGACGGTGATTCTCAATTGATGAAATACCTTACAAGAATAGGCATCAATCTCAATACTGAAATAACAATTTTAGAAAAATTTTCATTTGATCATTCCATTAATGTAGAGATGAAAGGCCACCACTATTTATTGAGTGAAAAGGTTGTGGACAGGATTTGGGTGGCAGATGAGTGAGTTATTAAAATTTTGACTGTGGAGTCCCCGGGTTAATTCATGTATAATTTTTAGTACAAAACAGAGGAATGGACATATGGAAGATTGGAAACAGTGATCATTTTCCCTCCTTCCATTTTCCAAATTTCCTTTTTAAGGAATCGATATTTTGATAAATGCAGTTAATAATAATTTTTTTTAAGGATCTAAAGAAACTACAATGACACCACTTGTTGCTTTATTACTAGGGCTTTTTGCACTGATGGTTTTGGGCTGGTTCTTCTGGCCCACCAACGGAGTAGTCGCCAAATGGAGAAGGGCCTCCATCAGTACCAAACGTGTGTTACTGGAGGATGCACTTAAACATTTATACGATTGTGAGTACAAAAGCCTCTCCGCAAGTCTGCACAGTATTGCCGGAAACCTGAACATTTCTGGTGACCAGGCGGCCAATCTCGTTGAAAGACTTGAGTCCATGGGCCTGATCAAGTCAACAACTTCCCAAATAGAATTAACTGATGTTGGCAGATCTTATGCTTTGAGGGTTATCAGGGTCCACCGGGTCTGGGAAAGATACCTGGCAGACGAGACCAGTATCGGAGAAATGGAATGGCACGATCATGCAGACCACAAAGAGCATGTTATGACCATAGAGGAAGCCAATGAACTGGCAGCTTCTATAGGCAATCCGGTATTTGACCCGCACGGAGACCCGATCCCAACGGCATCAGGGCAGATTCCGGACCATAGCGGTGTTTTACTGGCAGACCTGGAAGAAGGCCAGTTTGCCCGAATCATCCACTTGGAAGATGAACCTAACACCATTTATGCCCAGCTGATTGCCCTTGGGTTATTTCCGGGTATGTTGATCAGGTTAAATAATAAATCTGATGAAAAAATTAGCTTCATCGCCAATGGAGAAGAAAAGGTTCTTGCACCTATTTTCGCTAACAACATAACGGTTGAGGTCATCCCTGAAAAAGAAGACACCATTGAACAGGACCTGAACAGACTCACAGATATTGAAGTAGGAGAAGCAGTCGAGGTAGTCAAAATTTCTGCCGCCTGCAGAGGACAGCAACGACGACGCCTAATGGATTTCGGGATCGTTCCGGGGACCATCATCCAACCAGAACTCCGAAGTGCTGGAGGTGACCCTACGGCGTACAAAATCCTGGGTACAACTATTGCCCTGAGAAAGGAACATGCCAGATTCATATTTGTCAGAAAAGCAAGGGTTGTGCTGAACTCTACTCATTTAAAAGAACAAAAAAATTAACCATGTCTAATAATTGCGAAAACTGCCCGTCACATAATGTGGCCAATCTGGTAAAACTCGGGGTAATCATGGATAAATTCGATTACCTGATCGCCTTGGCCGGTAACCCTAATACCGGGAAAAGTACTGTTTTTAATAATCTTACAGGGCTTCGGCAACACACCGGTAATTGGCCTGGAAAAACAGTCACCAGAGCGGAAGGAGGATTTAACTACGGGGAAAACCGCTACAAGATCGTTGATCTTCCGGGCACCTATTCCCTGCTGTCGACGAGTACCGATGAAGAGGTTGCCAGAGATTTTATTCTTTTCGGACAACCCGATGTTACCGTTATCGTGGTCGATGCCACCCGGCTTGAAAGAAACCTCAACCTGGTATTACAAATTTTAGAGATCACGGACAGGGTGGTCGTTTGCCTGAACCTGATGGATGAAGCCAAAAGACACAACATTGAAATTGATGTGCGATCCTTGTCAAGGGAGCTTGGAGTACCGGTTGTGCCTGCGACTGCAAGAAGTAACAAGGGCATGGATGAGCTGTTGAAGAATATTGCTGATGTGGCCAAAGGAAGTTTCAAGCCGAAACCCAGGCGATTAAAAAACCACACTAAAAAACTCGACCTGGCCATCGACCAGTTGAGTGAAATGCTTTTGCAACATTTTCCGGAATTGCCAAATGTACGATGGGTTGCCCTCAGGATGTTGGAAGGAGATCAATCCATTATCGAAGCTGTAAAATCAGGGGAACTGGGAACCATAAAAAAAGAAGAAGTGGAGGTTTAAAACCTGGACCGAAAAATAACAATAAAAATGAACGCTAAGAACAGAGAATCGATCATTTCTGCCGCCAATACACTCCGATGGGAATTGGGAGAAAATTTCCATGACGACATCATGGAATCAATCTATAAAGAAGCCGGGAAAATATCCAGGAAAACGGTGGCCGTCGACGGCACAGGCTCAGATTTCAGCCTTGACAGAAAAATTGACAAGATAGTCACCAGTCCTATTCTGGGTTTTCCTATCATGTTCATCCTTTTGTCCATTGTTTTTTGGTTAACCATTCAGGGCGCAAATGTACCGTCCGCAATGTTGGCTTCACTATTAGTGGACACCATCCATCCAATCCTCAAGGGCTTTGCCGCAACTATTGGAATGCCATGGTGGCTGGATGGGGTACTCATCGACGGAGTATACCTTGCCATGGCATGGGTAATCAGTGTGATGCTTCCTCCAATGGCCATTTTTTTCCCATTGTTTACCTTACTGGAAGATTTTGGGTATCTGCCCAGAGTTGCTTTTAATATGGATAAACTTTTCCAAAGAGCCGGTGCTCATGGAAAGCAGGCACTTAGTCTTTGTATGGGATTTGGTTGTAACGCAGCCGGAGTAGTTTCGACGAGGGTCATCGATAGTCCACGGGAAAGGTTGATTGCCATTATCACCAATAATTTTTCTTTATGTAAAGGCCGCTGGCCAACGCAGATATTGATAGCCACCATATTTATTGGAGGAGCAGTTCCGGCGCACCTGGCCGGGATGTTCAGTGCGGGTGCGGTA
>QQUB01000560.1 GCA_008501835.1 Bacteroidota bacterium | reverse complement strand
CACTATGTAAATACTAAATCCGATGAGGGAAATATTATCTTTCAGGCCAAATGCGCCCTTGAAGAGACCGATTCCCCGGAAGAAATAGCTAAAAAAGTACTTACACTGGAACACAAATACTTTGCACAAACGATAGAAAAGCTTTTAAAAAATCAATCCTAATAATTACTTAAACTCATACAAGACATGATGCCAAAAAGACTAATACTGATCGCCATAGCTTTGTTGTTGGTGGCTGCCTTACCGGCCCAAAGTTGGCGAAAACTCAAAAAATCTGCCGATGAACTTTTTGAACAAGGCAACTATGCTGCTGCTGCCAATACCTACGAGCAGGCATGGCAAAAAAAACAGAAGAAAACAGAACTCATTTTCAAAGCCGGGGAAGCCTACTATCTCATCAGAAACTACCGTAAAGCAGCTGAATCCTATCAGCATGTAAAAGCAGACAACGATGATTACCCTCTGGTTGGCCTGAAATACGCCAGAAGCCTGAAACAGGATAAGCAATACGAAAAAGCAAGTGATGCTTTCAAATCTTTTCTCGATACCTATACCGGTGATGGTAAGGCCATTCTTGAAGATGTGGTCAAAGTGGAGATCGAAGGTTGCGAATTTGCCAAAGACCTTCCCGCTCAGGCCAACAAGGAGATAGAAGTCTTATATCCCGGAGCCAATGTCAATTCAGATGCCGAGGAGTTCGCGCCATTCTCCATAACCTCTGACTATATGTACCTTTCCTCTTCTATGGGCGGGAAAGCCAGGGTTTATGCTTCACAACGCCAGGGCAACAAATGGAGCAAAGCATCTATTCCGGGGAATTTTCCGGTAATTACCAATGGCCAATACAGCAATGCCACTCTTTCTCCGGACGGGCAACGCATGTATTTCACCATCTGTAATAATGATGGAGAATGGGATCGTTTGAATACCCGCTGCGAAATTTTTGTAACCAAAAAACTGGGCAGCACCTGGTCCCAGCCGGAAAGACTGCCTGATTATATCAACATGAAAGGAGTTAATACAACTCATCCTTTCAGCGTATATCGTGCCGGGCAGGAAATTCTTTACTTCGCCTCTAACCGCGAAGGAGGCAGAGGAGGATTGGACCTTTGGTTTACTACCCGTGATCTGGGAAGTGAAAGTAATGACTATGCCTTCCCGGTTAACCTTGGGCCTTCAGTAAATACTTTAGGTGATGAAATCACTCCTTATTACGACCAGCAGGAAGAAGTATTGTACTTCTCTTCCAACGGACAGGTGTCCATTGGAGGTTTTGATATTTTCAAGAGTATGGGTGATGAAGCCAGCTGGAGTGTTCCGGAAAACCTCGGATTGCCATTTAACTCCGGCGCCGATGATTATTACTTCACCAAAACCAGTTCAGGGCATGGTGGATTTTTTACCTCCAACAGAGTTTTTGGTGGAGAAAAGACCAACACTACCAATGACGACATTTTCGAATTCACCATTGGTGGAAGGCGTATAACGCTCAAAGCAAACGCTTACGATAAAGCAAACGGAGAGCCTTTAAGAGCTTTCACCGTCCAATTATACCAGGTATTTGAAGACGGATCAGAAAACATGCTGATCGAAAAAGACATCACCAGTGGCGGATATCTTTTTGAACTTTTGCCTAACCGTACCTTCAGAGTGATGATTTTGAGTAATGGTTATGCAAATGCTGAATACCAGTTTGTAACGAACGATCCAAATACTTATACTTACGGACAGCCATTATTTCTTGAAAAAGAAGAGGAAGATGTCATTTCTCTTGATCCGACCGAAGCAGATCCAACGGAAGCTGACCCTACAGAAGCAGATCCTGTTGAAGCTACGGATCCTTTGGAAGTGGACACTCCTGAAGTCGAGCCGGTTGAACCTGGAGTATCATACACGGCAAGAGGTACTTCACCTCGGGACAATAAGGAATATATAACCAATGCACCAAAGCATTCCGGGGTTTATTTCAAGATTCAGATTACAGCTGTAAGAAAATACAATCCTGATCATAAAAAGATCAAAAAGGCTTCCGACCTGGGACGTATTGACACAGAGGAAATCTCAGGTGAGAACCTGACCCGTGTACTGGTAGGGGATTTCTTCTCTCAGGATGAAGCGATCAATGCTCTCAGCGACATCCAGTCCGGTGGCAATGACAAAGCCTTCATTGTAAAATATGAAGATGGGATACGCTACGGTCGGGTGAATTTTTAATATAAGTAAAAACACTAAAGCTTAGACTGAGGTCTAAAGACGTCCCGAATTTGAACGATGGAGTTCAGGTTCGGGATTTTTTTATTATTTCAATATCCGCGACATCTCTTTCCCGCCAGAAATTTATTAGGCACCTACAGCGCCTACCATTGTTTACTTGCCGGGAGTGACCGGGATAAGGCCCCTACAGGGCCAGTCATGACCATCCTTGGTGGAAGTCAGGCTCCTTTATCTTATCACGAATAATTTTCCCACTGGTGCCTTTAGGTACCCCATCCCGGTCACTCCCGGCAAGTAATAACCAACTCCGTGCTGTAGGTACGGAACAATTCTCCCTAACAAAAATGTGTCCGCAAAAAGAAAACCAAACAACATGCCTGTTTACATTATCAGTGGCTATCAAAACGGCACTCCGGCACAAAACAATTCCCCCTCACCTCTCATCTCTACTTGAGCGAAATCGGGAATAAAAAACGCTTCCCCTTTTGAAAACCTGAATTCACCATCCACCTCGACTTCTCCTTCAAATACAAAATAAATTTCAGGGCCCATGCCTGCCTCTCGTTCGTATTGCTGGCCAGACTTAATCAACAGATGTGATAATTGAAAATCCGGAGCAGGAGTCTCCACGATAGACCGTACTGCATTGCTCTTTACTGGTTTCAGGATTTGGGGGATGACCGATTCAAAAGTCACGTGTTTCATCAATTCAGGAACATCTACATGTTTTGGGGTAAGCCCTCCTCTAAGGACATTGTCCGAATTCGCCATCAATTCCATATTGACTCCTTCGAGGTAAGCATGTAAAATTCCGCTGCCCTGATAAATGATCTCACCAGGCTTTACATTGACAAGATTTAGCAAATAAACCGAAAACACACCACGATCAAGATTACTGCCTTCGGTAAAATCCTTGAACGCACGCAGAGCCCAAAAATCAGGATTGTCCCGTTTAAAAGCAGACTCCCGGTTTTCATTTTCCAGCCGATTGTAAAGCGGAGTCAAAATTTCATTGACTTTTTCCTGAGGCATTTCCATTACGTGACGATAGAGGTTTGCCAAATTGTGGCCAGGTTGGAATATTGCCTTCAGACGCTCAAATTCGGGTATTCGGTCCAACAATCCATCAATTTCTTTTTCACGGCGAAAACCATGTAATAACCAAAAATCGGTTA
>QQUB01000253.1 GCA_008501835.1 Bacteroidota bacterium | reverse complement strand
GGTGGTATCATCTAAAAATTCCAAAAATATTTCATAGTCCTCCGCCTTAAACTCATTGATATTACAATAAGTGGAAGCCCTCAATTGCCTCAGGAATTCGCCTACCTCGGTCGATATCTCCCTAATCCTCTTAAGGTGGGCATTGAAACTATCTTCGTCGGCTAATTGAAGTTCACGTTTTTGTTTTCTCAGGTCCAGGTAGTGTTCCTGCCAGTAGTTAATATATTTTATGATACCGCCAACCCTTTCAATGTCAGGAATTGTAGACATATCTCCCTCTTCACTTGGCAGCAGGATTGGGTAAATCTGGTCTTCTTTTTTCTGAAAAAACTGCAGCATTCCAGTCATGCTGGTAGCCGACTTCAGGAACCTATCGCTCACAAAAAGCAGGATTGGCCATTGATAATCTGCTAGTGCTTCGTAAAGTAAGTATTCTGGTTTGGATTTGCTGAAATCGAAGTGTACGAATGAATATCCGCTAGGATTTAAATCGGTTTCGAGTTTTTTAATGAGTTGGCTGTCCTCCTCATTATAAGCTAAAGCTATTTTCATAATAAATCGGTGGTGCTGTCTTTATTTTAAAAAATAATTTGGGTTTCTAATTTCTAAACGGCAAATATTACCCTTGTGCAGCAAAAAGCTGAGGGTGTCATAATATTCCGTAAATTTTTGGTGGATAAAACAAGTGAAAGTGAAGCACTGAATCATCCCATGAACAATAAAGAGTATGTTTAAAAAGTATATTCAAGATTTTTGTAACCCATAAATTGTTATTCCATTTCGAGAGGAAGAATGGATAAAATGGAAGACTGATTTCATCTATCCAATTTTCCAACTATCCACTTAGCCGCTACCGGCTTCAAAACAGTTTAGGATTAGTCATAAATTTCCAATAAAAAAATTAAACAAACTCTACTAACTGGGTTGTATTAGTTTTATTACGATATAAAAAACCAATGGTTTCAAATTGGCATTCAATAATTGAGGTGTAGATAGATTTTCTATGTTACCAACAGAAATAATGCCTGAATTATTTCAAATCAGGTTCATTATTTTTAAATAATCCAGACCTGGAAAAAAATTTTGGAAATAAGCAGGTCAAAGTTAAAGATTCTCCAGTAATTTTTGTTTTTGAATAGCAAATTCTTCCTGGGTTAAGACACCTTGTTCCAAAAGGTCTCCAAGTTTGGCGATTTGAGTAAGCAAATCATCTTCTTCCGAAATTTCCACGGTAGGTTTTTCCTTTTCAGGAGACTCTTCTTCGGGTTTGGTGTCAAGCAGACTTTCCTGTGGGGTTGGCAAGGCTTTTACTACCTTAAACCCATTTTGAACAAACTGTTCAAACTCGGGATGGGTTCGAAGATAAGCCAGTGCGGTATGAGAATGTATTTTATTTGTTGCGTCAAAACCATTTTCCACGGCCTTTTGCAAATGATTGTAGGATAACTCAGCTTCTTCGATCATGGAATAACAGCAAGCCAGATTAAAATGAATAGACGGGTCATTAGGTGCCAATTGTGAAGCTTCTTCAAACAAGTCTACAGCTTCTTCGAATTCATAATCACGGAACAATTCGATCGCCTCTTTCTTAAGCGTCTGTAATTCGGAAGTTTTTTTCCTGTTATCAACCGGACGGGTATCCGTTTGTTTTTGATGTGAAAATTTGCGCTCTGTGGAGGTTGTTCTGGTTCTGGCTTTTCTTTTTAGCTTCTTTTTATTGTAACGTTCATCAAAGTCTTCCTTTGGCATGACGAAAAATAAAATAGAATCAATGAACCCCAAAATAGCTGGGAACATTACAGCTGGAACGCCTTCTTCAATGGTTATGATCAATGAAATAAAAAAAGCAAATGTGTAAAAAGCACCCAGTAAACGCTGTCCAAGATAATACCTATGCACCCCAAGAATCCCCATGAATAGGGCTAAAATGCCGGCTACATGTTTCTTTTTCATAATTTTCCTCGAATCAGGTAATAGTTTAAGCTATAAATATAAGGTAATTGTGGAAATTCGTATTTGATTTATTAGATGAAGTAAGGTTTTCAGTATATAAGTACACCCTTTATGCTGATATCGGTTTTTAATCAGCAAGCTTGCTTCCGATCTCTTTTAACTTCAAATCAATATCCGACTGTTTCTCCTTCAGCGTTTTCAAAACTTCTTCTTCCTTGATTAACAGTTCATCAAATTTGGTAAAATTACTATCAATTTTGTCCTTTAGATGAACGATATAAGTCTTGAGGTTTTCCGTTACTTCCTCATTAATCCTAGATCGTCCTTTTTCAATTTCCGTTTGAAAACTTTCGAGGATTTTCCGACGCTTGACACTGGTCGAAACACCGGCAAAAATGAGCCCAATGGTGGTTAATACTCCTCCAGTAATATCAAAAACCATACCGTTAGTGACCGTCATAAGGATAACACCAACAGCAGCGATTCCTGAACCTGCGGCAAGGTTTGGTGAGAGCGTTTGTTTATCGGGGAACAAAGTCTCATCCGTGAAATTTTCTGTATTATTCACAAACTCTGTGAAAGTGTCCTGAAGATCTCTCAAAACATTACTCCGACGTTCGGCTATATCACTGAATATCTCGTGATCATTTTTCAAAATGGTTTCACTGCTTCTAATTTTCAGATCGATCAGTTTTGCCATTTGCTGAATACTATCGGCCAGGTCAGAAACACCGTCATTCAACCTGATATGCAATTCCCCCTGCATTTCCTTTTCAAGTTCTGCAGCCAGGGATTCAAGCCAATCCTTTGCGGAAGCTTTTTTGGTAAACATGGAAGCGAGGGAACGCCTCAAAAGAGAAAAAAATGAAAGCCCTCGGGATAATTCCTGCCCCTTTTTAAAAGAAATCCGATCATAGGCAGCAATGAGGTTCTCAACCAAAATATCGACCTGTTTGTGGGATTTCACCTTTTGGTCCTCCAGGGTAACTTTGATCTCTTCTCTGAATTCCAGGTCAGCCTTAAATTGCTTTTCCCTCAATTCAAGCCCTTTAGCTATCCGGCCGTTAATATTCTCGGATGTTTCAACCGTATTCAACAATTTTAAAGCAGGAGCCTTTCCTCCGGTTATGTTTTCGTTTATATAGTTCCGAACGTCCATAAACCCGCTTTGCCCGGCATCTCCTTCCAGTTCCTGTTTGGCTGATACAGCAAAAACCACAGGTGTTTCAATACCTTTTTTTAAGGCCTGGTCTTTAACTCCCTGAATATTAACGGAAAGATCCTCGGATGACATCAGGTCTTTTTGCTGGAGTACGAAAATGATCTTTTTCCTCCAATCTTCATGAATAAAATCAAAGAAGTCCCAGGCTGATTGGCGGTAAGGGTTTTTAGCTTCAAATACAAAAACGATCAAATCGGATGCCGGGATAAAACTC
>QQUB01000512.1 GCA_008501835.1 Bacteroidota bacterium | reverse complement strand
AACCGTAGTATCCAGTTTCTCTTTCAACATCAATAACGGAACATCGTAAATGGATTCGGCATCGATCGATTCAATGACTGAATCGATATGCACATTACAGAAAAGGGCCAGTTTTTTACGAATTTCCATAGTGATTGGATGCTCGGTCCGGCAAACCAGGACATCAGGCTGTATTCCTGTATTCAAGAGCTCCTTAACGGAGTGCTGCGTCGGTTTGGTTTTCAATTCCTTTGCCGCACTCAAATAGGGAATGAGCGTTAAATGAATGGCGATACAGTCCTCTGTCGCCAGCTCCCATTTCAATTGCCTAAGCGCTTCCAGGTAGGGTAAGGACTCAATATCCCCAACGGTTCCTCCCAGCTCGGTAATGACGATCTCAAACTCGCCGGTTTCTCCGAGCAATTTGATGCGCCTTTTTATCTCATTGGTAATGTGAGGAATGACCTGAACAGTCTTGCCCAAATAATCCCCAGCCCTTTCTTTATTGATGACCGTCTGGTAAATCCGACCGGTAGTCACATTGTTGGCCTGTGAAGTCGGTACGTTGAGAAAACGCTCATAATGCCCGAGGTCGAGGTCGGTTTCAGCACCATCATCCGTCACATAACATTCACCATGTTCATAAGGATTCAGTGTTCCCGGATCAACATTAATATATGGATCAAATTTTTGAATGGTAACCGTAAAACCACGTGCCTGAAGCAGTTTTGCAAGAGATGCAGAGATGATTCCTTTACCCAGAGAAGAAGTTACGCCGCCCGTAACAAAGATGTATTTCGCCATTAGAATTGTTTGTTTTGCTACGGAATGCAAAGGTACGTAATTTAATGATTAAATAATCTAATGACACAAGGAATTAATGCAAAATGATTAAAGGCTTTAATGCGAAAATGCTTCAATGTTTTTCCATTCAAGCATTCAAGCATTCTCTCATTCATGCATTATTCCCAAGCCTTTACAACCTTAAGTCATTCTTGTCCTTAAAAATCCACAACAAAGCCGGGGCTCATGGCGTTTTTTATTTATCTTGCAGAACAACCATTTAGCTATGAAAAAAACTTTTGCTTTTCTTTTACTGGCCCCTCTTATCCTACTCTCTGCCTGCACCTTCACGCAAAAAATTCGTGACGGCAAGACTGCGTTTGAGCGAAAACAATATGCCGTTGCCGAAAAACTGCTCAAAAAGGAATACGACAAAGCCGAGAGCAGGGTTGAAAAAGGTAAGATCGCTTTTATGCTGGCAGAATCCTACAAATACCTTAATAAAAGTGAAGCTTCCATCAATTGGTATGAAACTGCTTATAATAATCAATTTGGGTATGAAGCTCAAAAAGCCCTGGCATATGCCTTGAAAAAAGCTGAGCGATACGGGGAAGCCGGAATAGCCTTTAAGGAACTTGGACTGGAAATCGGTAGTCCTTATGAATACCGCCGGGAGATAAGTGCCTGTAAGGTAGCTGAAGGCTGGAAGAAGATTAAAAACCCGGAGTACAAGATCTCCCTGGCTGATTTTAACACCGGAAGTGCAGATTATGCTCCGACATTCTATGGAGACAACAGTCTCGTTTTTACCTCAGATCGACGAACCAGTACAGGAGAAGATACCTATAACTGGACAGGAAAAGAATTTTCGGATCTTTTCAAAGTGGATCTCACCACTAACGATGTCAGATCATTTGACCAATTCCTGAACACTGAAAACAATGAGGGTACCATGACCTTTAATGGTGACTTTACGGAAGCTGTTTTTATTCGATGTTATGGTGAAAAGTTTGATGATGACTATTGCAAATTGATGTTTACCGCCAACCAGGGGGTAGGCTGGTCTGAACCTGAACCCCTGCCCTTTCAGGAACCTAATGTTAATTATGGCCAACCAAGCCTATCTGAAGATGGCAAAACCCTGCTTTTTGTAGCAGAACATCCCGATGGATGGGGAGGCACAGATATCTGGATCACGGAGAAGAATAATCTTGGAGAGTGGAGTGAACCTCGATTGATGTCTCGCAGCATCAACACTATAGGCAATGAAGGGTTTCCACATATGGATGGAGACACCCTTTACTTTTCATCGGACTTTCATCAGGGTATGGGAGGATTGGATATTTTCAAAACATACCAACTAAATACCGGAGGCTGGTCACCTGCCTTTAACCTCAAGCCACCGATCAACTCAGGATACGATGATTTTGGCTTTATTGTGGATTACACTTCTGACAGACCTGAAGATGTACTGCAAACGGGATATTTTACCTCTACCCGCCCGGACCTTGGCATTGGAGACGACGATATCTTCCGGTTTGAAAAACGGGAAATTATTGAGGAAGTAGTCGAGGAGCCCGCAGAGATTGAGTACAAAATGGTGCTGGATGTCTATGTTCTTGAAAAGATCTATGCAGAACCCGGTAATCCCAATAGTGCGGTTTTAGGCAGAAAACCCCTGGAAGGAGCATCCCTCAAGGTTAATATTGGTCCAAGAAAACAAACCATTACCATCGATGAAAGTGGCCTCTATTCTCTGGAACTTGAAGATGATACAGATTATCAGTTTTTCGCGGAAATGCCTGAATACCTGAGTAACCAGTCAAAATTCACTACCATAGGCATTGGCAAAGATCCCAATAACCCTGTTCGTAAATTTGAACTGGAAATAGTTCTGGATAAAATTTATGCCAACCAGGAAATCGTCCTCGAAAACATCTATTACGATTTTGATAAATGGGACCTGCGCAGTAGCGCAAAAGCGACCCTTGATGATCTTGCGGCTACTTTAACCATCAATCCAAGGATCACTATTGAACTCGGTTCCCATACCGACTGCCGGGGAGCCCCCCGATACAACCAGGAATTATCCCAACGAAGAGCACAATCCGCGGTCGACTATCTCATCTCCAAAGGAATTGATGGCTCCAGACTTATCGCCACAGGGTTTGGTGAAAATAACCTGGCAGTAGATTGCGTGTGCAGTCAATGCACCGAGGACGAGCATCAGACGAACAGGCGGACGACCTTCAAGATTATTGAATGATCTGGGTTCGCAGGCTCACGGTTTAAACTCGTGAACGAGCTGTTTCAATTAGTTTCATGAGTTCCAGAGGTTCCAGGTATTCAAATTGTTATTGATTATCTAATAAATTTAGGGCCTAACTTGAATTAAGTTAGGCCCTAAATTACCACCTGGTGAACTCCACGGCTATACAAACTCAAACTCAATCCTCACACTATTCGTACACCCTAAATCGTCAACCGTGAGCCGTCAACCGTGAGCCGTCAACCGTAGACCGTCAAATTAAAACAACCCTCAAAACCTCTACCCAACCATCCTCGTCTGTGATTCTGACGAAATAGGTCCCGGAAACCAGGTTGGAGATCTCAACGGGTTCCTTGCCT